>JAFGHN010000122.1 GCA_016930115.1 Spirochaetales bacterium
GAGAAATACGAGCCCTACTGGTTTGAAGAGCCGGTGCACACCGACGACTTGAAAGGCGGGGCAAAGGTAGCGGCCGCTTTGGATACGCCGGTGGCGGCGGGAGAGAACGAGTTCACCCGCTGGGGATTCCGTGATCTGATCGAGGCCGGTGCCGCAGAGATCGTGCAAGCCGACCCAAATATATGCGGCGGCATTAGCGAATGGCTGAAGATTGCCGCGCTGGCAAGCGCCAATCATCTCAAGGTGTCCCCCCACGGCAACCCAAATGTGGGCTCGTGCTGCGTGGCGGCGGTGGAGAACGGCCTGATCACCGAGAATTATCCAACGAGCTTCAAGAACGTCCTCATGGGGCCAGTGGATTTTAGAAAGGACGGCTATATCTATATGTCCGAAACACCCGGCCTCGGTATCGACTGGGACGAGAAAGCCCTTGAAAAATACAAGACATAAGTTGAGGAAGAGAGGTTTTATGGCAAAGAAGAACGTTTTTCAGATTTTTAGTGACGAAACCCCCGGCATCGTTGCCGCGTGGCAGCAGATGGCACAGGCGACAAACATCGACGGCTGCCTTGATGAAAAGACCGTGCTGCTGCTGAAGATAGCGGTGTATTCGGCAATGAGGGACCCCATAGCGCTCCGCCACTTTGTCGGGCTTGCCTTCAAGGCCGGTATCTCCAAGAAGGAGATACAGTCGGCGGCCATGACGGCGGCCGGGATCACCGTCACCTACGGCGAGATGGCAATGCCTCTCATCCAGGAAGTGGAAGAAGGCCTGTAGGACCGCTGTGCGAGGAGAAACAGATGCCGGTAACCGGACTGGACATACAGATACACCGCCCTGTCGCCAACGGCCGGACATTCGGCGATGTTGGAGCATACGAAGAGATTCGCGGGGTGATCAGATTCACCGCGGATCCCCAACACCCGTTCAATCACCGCGTTACCGATATTGAGCGTGCGCCGCGCGACAAAGACGGGCGCATCGAGTTTGAGTCGGATATCGTCATTCTCCGGCCCGTTGAACCCGCCCGGGGCAGCCGGCGCATCCTGTTCGATGTGCTGAACCGGGGGAAGCGGCTTGCGTTGAGCTTCTTCAACGACGCCGAACGCGAAGCAATCGGGCCCGGTACCCCGGCGGATGAGCCGCTTGATACCGGGAACGGGTACCTCATGCGGGAAGGGTGGACGGTCGTGTGGACCGGCTGGCAGGCCGATGCGCCGCCGTGGCCCGCGATCCAGCGGCTCCGGGCGCCCGAGGCACTTGACGATGACGGCGAGCGGTTGACCGGCAGAGTCTTCTCGCAGTTTCAGGCCATTGCCCCGGTGCCGCATTTCCTGCTCTCCGATCGGGATCACATCCCGCGTCCCGCGTTCGACCTCAATGAGGCGGATGCAATTCTGACGGTGCGCGCACATCCGGACTCGCCACCGCGGACGATTCCAAGAGACTCATGGCGATTCGCCCGGGATGAGAACGGCGCACCGGTCGCGGACCCGAACTGCATCCGGCTCGACGGCGGGTTTGCGCCGGGGCTCATGTATCAACTCACCTATACAACCGTCGGCGCGCCGGTGCTGGGACTGGGGTTTCTGGCGATGCGTGATTCCGTCGCCTGGTTGAAGAACGGTCAGGCGCATTCAGGCAACCCTTGCGCCGGCCAGGTCGATCATGCGTACGCGTTCGGCGTGTCCCAGAGCGGGCGATTCATAAGGACCTTTCTGTACGAAGACCTGAACCGGGGTGAAGACGGGCGCGAGGCATTTGACGGAATTCTCGTCCACGTGGGCGGCGGGATGCGCGGTGAGTTCAACCAGCGCTTCGGCCAGCCGTCGAAAGATCTGCCCTCGGTTATGGCCCATCTGTTTCCGTTTACACCCGCCCAGTCCGCCGATCGCAGGACCGGAGAAACGGGCGCCTTATTAGCGCGTCTGCGCGGCCGGGGCTCCGGGCTCAAAGTCTTTTTCAACAACACCGCAGCCGAGTACTGGCGGGGCGACGCATCGCTTATTCATACCGATCCGGACGGGACCTGCGACATTCCACCCGACCGTGATTCGCGTGTATACGCTCTTGCCGGCGCTCAGCATGGCCCGGGCTACTGGCCGCTGACGCGTATTCAGGCCGCAGACGGGATGAAAGCGCAAAATGACTACAACAGCCTGGATTACACGCCGTTGTTGCGCGGGATGCTGGAAAATCTGCACCAATGGGCAGCCGACGGCGTGGCGCCCCCGGAAAGCAGCTATCCGGAAATCGGCAAAGATACTTGCACTACACCGGGCGCGTTGCGTGCCTTTTTTGAAAGTATTCCGGGGGCTGTGTTCCCTCCCCATATTCCCGTACCGCGCCGGCTTGACTTTGGTCCCGGCGACCACGCCACCCGGCTTGACATACTGCCGCCGAGACCCGGCGAGCCGTACGGTCCGATTGTGTCCGACATCGATGAGGACGGAAATGAAATCGCCGGGCTCAAGTCACCGGATTTGCTGGCGCCGCTTGCGACCTACACGCCATGGAATACCCGGCACCCGGATATGGGGGCGCCGGATCAACCGGTGGGGCTGACCGGCGGATTCCGCGGCTCCACCTTCCCGTTTCCCGTCACCAGGGCGGATCGGCTATCAACAGGTGATCCGCGGCTGTCTATCGAGGAACGATACAGAGACCGGTCGTCCTATCTGGCTGCGGTGAGAAAGGCGGCAAAAAAGCTGGCGGAAAGCCGATTGATCCCGGCGGAGGATATCGAATCCAGCGTTGAGCGGGCCGCGTCCCGGTGGGATGTTTTTACCGGCGGGAAACTCCGATAGCTACTTCAACGGATATTTTCCAAACTCATCGGACGCATCAAACATAGCCAGAACATTTTCCGGGGGTACCTCCGGTTGAATGTTATGGACGGAACAGATGACGTACCCGCCTCCGTGACCTAAGTCCTCAATCCGTTGTTTGACCTCCGAGCGCACGTCCCGCGGTGTCCCGTAAGGCAGCACCTTATAGGTGTCGATAGCACCCCAGAAGGTAAGCCGGTCCCCGAATTCTTCCTTGAGCTTTTTGGTATCTCCCATCCCGGCGGCCGAAACCTGGATCGGATTTAGTGCCTCTACGCCGATTTCGATGAGGTCCTCAATAATCGGGTAGATGGCGCCGTCACAGTGATAGAAACGCTTGGCAGGCGTACGTTCTTTGAAGAAATCAAATGTCCTTTTTTGCCCCGGTTTTATGAGCTCTCGATACATGTCCGGAGAAACGATGGTCCGATCGGCCATCCCCAGATCATCCGAGCTGACCAGCACGATATCGATATTTTCACCCACTTCTTCCAGCGCCCGCCCGGCGATTTTCAAACGAATATCGAGATAGTGATCCATCAGAGCGCGCGCGAAATCCGGGTTCCCGGCCATGTCCATGTAGAAGTTCTCCCAGCCCCGCAGTTCGGCACACCGGAGGAAGAAGGCGCAGTTAACGTTGAGGACGACGGCGTAATCGGTTTCTTCGTGGAGCTCCCGGGCCCTTTCACGGAGACCGCGATAGCGGCCGGGATCGTCCGGGTCCGGCCATTTGTGTTTAGCGATGGCATCAAGGGTGTCGTCTTTTATAGGCGATCCAATAATATCGTAGTAGTAACCGCCCTTGGGTCGCTTTCTCACCAGACCGTACTCGTCTCTGTAGCCATCCTCCCCCACCGGTTCATCCTTCCAGTTGTCCGGCGCGCCAAGATCGAGGCGTCTGAAATCCACACGAAACCGTTTCAGAATGTCTTCATCTACAACCGCGGTTTGGGACAGCTTGGTTTGGATTTTTATTGCTCGATCTGTGATTCCAAGATGGTTTAATAGATTCTTATAAGCAATGGCCGTAATGGCGTCCCCGGCTGCTTGCGAAAGGTCAATCGGTACTCTGTCGGGCTCCTCATGGTTCAATGCGGCCATCACGCGCTCACGGGGGGTCATTTCCGCTCTCAAGTCATTTCCTCCATCGAATTTGGGCTTTCCCGATAATAAGCACAACTATCTCTCGAAACAAGCAGTAATTCAAATGTCTCGACATGCGGACGGCTCCCTGCCGTACTCACGGCAAGGAGGAATACTGCGGTAAAAACAGCGGCTGCTGCGCTTTGCCTGGATAGCTCTTCCGTAAGCCCTCCCGGAAGAATATAATTGCGACGGAACCAGTAATTCGATAACAACAAAAGGAGACAGCAATTCATGGGA
>JAFGHN010000002.1 GCA_016930115.1 Spirochaetales bacterium
GGAGATATGGTGAATCTCGCCTCGAGAATCGAGGGACTCACGAAAGTATACAAAGAACCGCTCATAGTCTCCGAATCGGTTCAGAAAAAAATAGCCGCTGAGCTCCCATCCCGGCTGCTCGACAAGGTGGTCGTGAAAGGCAGACTCGCCGGCGTCGGTATATATTCCGTGAAAAGGAAACTGAGCACAGCGGAGGAGAATGCCTGGAACACGCATCAGGAAGGCATGGACCTGTTCTACAGCAGGGAGTTTCCCCGTGCGGCCGAGTGCTTCAGACGCGTCCTTGATGATATACCTGACGATGTATGTGCACGCATGCACCTTTCGAGATGCGAAGAATATGCAGAGAGCCCGCCCGCAAGATCCTGGACCGGCGTTGTCGAGATGGAGGAAAAATAGTCCGACCACTCGGCCTCCGGCACACCTGTCTCAGCGGGCCACGGCGGCGGGCGATACCGCGATCGTTCCGGACGGTACCTTCAGCTTTCCCGGTCCTTCTCATCTTTTTTCGCGAACACGACGTTCTCGACCGCAAAGGTACCGGGGGGTACATCAGTATCTTCCTCGAGGGTGTAGGCGCGCACACGCGCCCCATCTATAACGTCGCCGATCACCATCCGCAAATCGGCGGCGGTTTGAGGGCTGGTTTTGACAGTCAGGCTTTCAATCTCGGCGCCCGCGGACATGTGTGCCAAGGTTTTTTCTTTGTGGATTGACGCCAGCGCGTTTACCGCCGTCTCAAAGCTCGAACCCGATGCAGGTTCCTTTACATGCGACAATTCGCCGATTGCCGGCCACGGCGCCCGGTGGATGCTCCGCGCGCCCGTTTCCTCTGCAAAAGCCCACGACCAGATCTCTTCTGTGATATATGGGAGAAAAGGCGCCATCAGTCTTAACAATACGCTCAATCCGGTCCTCAGACCCGCCACCGCGGACCCGCTGCCCTCGGACGAACGGGCGCGCGTTTTGGCCAATTCGATATAGGTGTCCGTGTAGCTGTGCCAGAAAAAATCTTCGACGGCGGAAATCACCCTTGCGAACTCGAAATTCTCAAAGTATTCGGTTACCTGGACCACCAGACCACGGAGCCTGTCGATAAACGCCCTGTCGAGCTCTTTGTCGATGGCTGCCACCGGGGCGTTTTGCGAAAGGGCAAACTTGCCGGCGTTGAAGACTTTCGTCACGAGCCGGCGGCCTATCTGCATCTGCCGTTCCTCAAACGCCATGTCGGTGCCGAGGTTTGCCTGGGCTGCCCAGTATCGTACCGCGTCGACGCCGTACTGATCGAGATAGTCCATCGGTGTGACCACGTTGCCCTTGCTCTTTGACATCTTCTTTCTATCAGGGTCGACGATGAATCCGGATATCACCGCGTGCTTCCAGGGGATCGTGTCCTCGTGAAGCGCGGCCTTCACGATGGTATAAAACGCCCAGGTCCGGATGATTTCGTGGGCCTGAGGCCTTAAGTCCATGGGGAAGAGTTTCTTGTAGCGTTCCGGCGTATCGATCCAGCTGGAAGCGATCTGAGGCGACATGGAGCTGGTAAACCAGGTGTCAAAAACATCAGATTCACCGGTAAATCCGCCCGGCTGGTTCCTCATGCTCTCATCGTAGCCGGCGGGTGAGTCTATCATCGGATCGACGGGAAGCTGGTCGGGTCCGGCAAGAATCGGGTGTTCATGATCGGGCCTGCCGTCGGCATCGACGGGATACCAGACCGGAAAACTGACGCCAAAGAACCGCTGCCTGCTGATGCACCAGTCAAACTGCAGGTTCTCGGTCCAGTTTTCGAACCTGATACGCATGTAGTCCGGATGCCATTTTATCTCTCTGCCTTTCTTGATCAGCAGCTCTTTCTTATCCATGATACTGACGAACCACTGGCGCGTGGGAATAAACTCGAGGGGCCTGCTCCCTTTCTCGAAGTACTTCACCGGGTGTACGATCTCCTCGGGCTCCTTTCTCAGCGGCGGCCCGCTATTTTGCCCGCCGGCCGGTACCGCCGAACCTTCCGGATTCTTGAGCTGCTCGACCACGATCCTTCGTGCCGCCTGTACCGATTTTCCAGCGATTTCCGCATAAAACCGATTTGCGGTCTCGGGCTTCCTGCTCTTCCAGTTTTCTTCGGAGAAATCGACGTGAAGCATCGTTCCGTCTCTGTCCATCACCTGTCTGAGCTCCAGGTTCTCCTCCCGCCACCATTCGACATCCATGGCGTCTCCAAAGGTACAGACCATGAGAATGCCGGTGCCTTTCTCCGGGTCCGCTGCCTCGCTTGGGAATATCGGTACTGGAACCTGATACAATGGCGTGATTGCCTTCTTCCCAAAGAGAGATTGGTATCTTCTGTCTTCCGGATGGGCGGTGACCCCGACGCACGCGGCGATAAGCTCCGGGCGCGTTGTGGCGATGATGAAGCTCTCTTTATCACCTTCGACACCAAAGGCAATATGATGATAGGCTCCCTTCTCCTCGCGGTCTTCGATTTCAGCCTGGGCGATCGCGGTTCCAAAATCCACGTCCCACATCGAAGGCGCCTGTGAGCAGTATATGAAGCCTTTTTTATAGAGATCGAGAAAGCTCAGTTGCGCCGTATGCCGTGAGGTGTCGTCGATGGTGGCGTACTGTTCGTTCCAGTCTACCGAGAGCGCGGAGCGCTGCCAGAGATCCATGAAAATCTTTTCGTCTTCGGCAGTGAGTATATGGCAGAGTTCGATGAAGTTTTGCCGGGATACAAGACGGGCGCGTTCTTTCCGCTGTTTGGCCGTCGCCTGCTCGAGCTTCAGGTTTTCCTCGTACGGCAGCGTCGGTTCGCATCGTACGTGATAGTAGTTTTGCACGCGGCGTTCCGTGGGGAGCCCGTTATCGTCCCAGCCCATGGGATAGAATATATTTTTGCCCTTCATCCGCTGATACCGTACGATGAAGTCCGTGTGGGTGTAGCTGAATACGTGTCCGATATGAAGCGAGCCCGACACTGTGGGGGGAGGCGTGTCAACTGCGAAGGTCTCTTCCCGCTCCGCCTCCGGATTGTAGGCGTACACGTCTTCCTTCTGCCATGCTTCGTGTAGCCGCCTCTCCGTCTCCGCGGCGTCAAAGTGCCGTGGCACCGTGAGGGGATCAATTATTATGTATTTCTTGCCGTCTTGAGGCATTACGCACTCCTTGCTTGTATAGAAAACTGCCGGCGGACTGGACGGGCGGCGGGTTGTCAGCAGCCTGTCAGTGCTCATTAATGTCGTGAATCGGTTTTCTGTCAAGTTTGTTACTGCTCCGAATTCAGGGCACTACGCCGATTATTGTCGCGGCATCGCAAATTTATTATCTTTTTAGTAAGAATACCCGGTTTGCACGGGGCATCCCGGGCATTTGCCGCGTCAGGAGTGACGAAGCAAAGGAGTGCTGCATGAAAAAAATCGGCTTCATCATTATTGCCGCGCTCGCAGTGGGGATAGCCTGGGTGCTTACACCCGCACTTTCAGATTCCGGCGACGGAGATTTGAGCGAATACGCTAAGGAGGAGAATACCATGGCCGATAATGCGAAAGGTCCGGTGGAGTATGCGGTTCTCGCAGGCGGTTGTTTCTGGTGTGTTGAAGCGGTATACGAGCGGATAGAAGGGGTGGTATCGGCGGTATCCGGGTATACCGGAGGTACCGTGGCCGACCCGAGCTACGAGCAGGTCACCACCGGCAAAACCGGTCACGCCGAGGCGGTGAAGATAGCGTTCAATCCAGAGGTAATCTCTTACAATGAAATTCTCTCTATCTTCTGGAAAAGCCATGATCCCACAAGCCTCAACAAACAGGGCGCCGATGTTGGCACACAGTACCGGTCGGCTATTTTTTACGCTGATGAGGAGCAGCGACGGATTGCCGCGGAGTCTCTCGCCAAAGCCCAGGAGTCCTTTTCGCGCCAAATCGTGACCGAAATAACTCCTCTCGATGAGTTCTACGACGCCGAGGAGTATCACCAGGATTATTTTGCCAAGAATCCGTATGCAGGTTACTGCCGCGTGGTAATTGCTCCCAAGCTGGAAAAACTCGGGCTTTCAGTCGAGACTTACTGAGACCGCGGTCAGGGCCGAGCTCGAGAATCGATGAGTGCCTGCAGGCGGGCCCTTGCAGTCCCGAAGGAGATTCCTCTTTCGGCAAGATA
>JAFGHN010000123.1 GCA_016930115.1 Spirochaetales bacterium
CATGACGATAGCGCTGAAGATTTCGTATAGGTTTTCTGATGATTCAACGGCTGTATTTCGTATAGGTTTTTTGATGAGTTGACAGGGTTTGCCCCGGATGGGTCAATTTCTAGGGGGAAAATCGAAATTCCTCTCGAGCAGTGCGGCCAACTCGCTGCAGACCATCTTCTCGCGTGGTCCTTCCACGCGGACCTTCACCGTGTCGCCTTTCTTCAGCCCAAGCGCGAGAAGGCCAAGCACATTCCGCAGCTCGATCCGCATTTCATGTGCCTCAAGGGTGATTTTGCCGGGATAATTGCAGAACGCCTCGGCTATCACGCCGGCCGGCCGCACGTGAATTCCAGCAGCATTGCGCACCACCGCCCGGCCCTCCTCCACCTGTCTTACCAGACAATCTCAAGGAGATACGGCTCTTCGATCATAATGAAATCGCCCATCGGCATCGAGTACACAAGGGTCCGGCCGTCTTTTCCAATTTCTCCGTGGGAGTGGCTGAGAATCTTTGATGGGGCAACGATTGCATACTCTATGCTGTAACCCTCCATGAACGACTGCACCATCGCCATCATCGATTCATCCATTTCGGGCGGCCCCATCATATCGGACAAGTCGGAAGGAGCCGTTTCGCCGGCGCCGGCATCTGCGCCGATTTCCGCCGCCTGTTCATCACCCGGCGGACCAACCAGGATCTTCAAAACCGACCGTCCACCTTTGGTTTCCAGCGACGATTCTTCACCGGGCAAATCTTCTTCTGAGGACAGGGCATTAAAATCCTCAAAATCAATAACGGCGGTGATTATTCTGTCCTCCGCAGTATCCTCTTCCGTCACTTCAACCACGGTGACCCCATCCAGTTTCTCGTACTCGCTTGCAAGATCATCTTTTGAAAGCGGTACATCGACCCCCGCCCCCTCTTCCCCCATTTCAAGAAGCATCTGAGAAACGCGAATTTTCATGGTCATACGGCCGGAACCGTCCGCGTTGAAAACCGTTTTCATTTCCATCCCGAAACAAGACGCAAGCAACAGAACCGCAGCCACCGAAATGCCAATGATCGATATCTTTAAACCTATTTTCTTAAACATGGTATCTCCTGTTCTATCATAACAACGACCCGCACACAAAGGCATTGCCGCCGGGCGGTCAGTTTTCCAAAATGGTGATTTCCACCCGGCGGTTTCTGCTCATTCCTTCTTCGGTCGAGTTGTCCGCGACGGGTTGAGTTCCGCCGAGACCCCTGGTAATGATCCGGCTCGGATCACGGACGCCGAGGCGAAGGAGATAATTGCCCACGGCCTTCGCCCGTTCTTCGGAGAGCGCCTGACGGCCCGCCGCGGTACCCGCCATGGCCGTGTGACCGGTAATGAGGATGTCCCGCTCCGGATACCCTTCAAGAATCTCGGCGATCACGTTCAATTTTTCTATCTCTCTCTCAACAAGGACCGCCGAGTCCGGGAGAAACTGTATGTTCTCTATCGATACGGTAACCCCGGCGTCGTCCACGGACACCTCGGTGTTTTCAACCTGCGATTCATCGAGCCGATTGCGTATTTCCTCGGCTACCTGTTCTTTGTCCATGGCGACCGTTGCATGTACAGTGGCCTCGGCGACTCCGGTGTATTCCACCGCGTCGCCGGTATTGAAGGTGAAGATGAAATCGAACTCCTCGGAGTAGTGGTGCGGTCTTCCCAGCCTGAAATCCCAGTACAGAAGCTGGTCGGAGTAGCCGGTTATCATGACGGGATACATCTCTGCCTTGTACGCTCGGTGTTGTCTGAAAAACACGGTGTAGGAAATTTCGATCAGATCGTACAGCTGCCCGTCCAGCTCTTCGGTGCCGCTATACAGGTAACTCACCTGAATGGGAAAGTGGAAAGCGTCAGGTATACCAAAGTTGTCGCGGAAATCGTGAACCTCGGAGCCGGCGGCGGTCCAGGTGTCTCCCGGCGCCAGATCCCGTTCCGGAAACTGCGGCACGCTTCTTACGACCGGCATGAAATAGCTTTCATCTATCCGGTATCTTCCCACTTCGTCACGCCAGAATTCCGAATAGTACTCCCTCGCCCATTCGTAGACCGAATCGCTGGCGTAGCTTCTCTCGGAGGTCTGAAACCAGGCTTTTATGAGACCGGAACCGCTCTCCTCATCAGCCACTTCGATCGAGATTTTGTTCAAGATGTCTGCGGTGTGGGAATAGACGCCGTTCACATAGACCGATTCATCCACCTGCGAATGGATCCTGTAACGATCACCGGGGGAATAGGTAAACCTGAACTCCCTGGCCATGAGCGGTGAAGCGACAAGAAAAACCGCCGCAATCGCCGGGAAAATCCGTTTCATCTTAAAAGAAACCTCCTGAACGGCATCGATTCGCTCTGCAGATAGAGTATACGGCTTTTCCGGCCGTTAGCCCACCTGGACTACCCGACTGCACCGCCGCATCACTTCGGCAACGATTGACAAAGTCCGGCCGCAGTTATATGCTTGTCCAGCATAGATTTATAAACTCGGATTAACGTCATGCTCCAGAAGTCCGCGGAAACCGATGTCGAAAAGCCGTTGCTCGACTTTGTAAAAAATGCCGGGTACAAAGATCCCACGCCGCTACAGAAAAAAGCGCTGTCGTATACGCTTCAAGGACGTGATATAGTCATCGAGGCCGGACCGGGAAAAGGAAGAACGGGCCTTCTGATCGTTTCACTCTTGATGCAGATCGAGAGGAGTGCCCAGGCGCCGCAGGGTCTCATCCTCACAGCATCGGCCGACGAAGTCTTCAAGGTCATGCGACAGTACCGGAAGTTTTCAGCCCGTTATCACGGCCGTCCGCACATTGTTGGTCTTGGCATCGATGACAACGTGGAAAGAGAGATATACCTTCTGTCGAGGAAACCGGACATCGTGGCAGGGACGTCCGAGAGAATAATAGACCATATACGCCGGCAAAACATCACGCTTGATAAAGTGAAACACGTGACGCTCATCATGCCTGAAGATCCGCCGCATCAGGCGGGATTCGACAAAGATGTGCTGTACGTATATACCAAGCTCCCGGATAAGTATATTACACAGGTCTACTGCTCCAATCTGGAAGGGATATCGCCGTTGAGTTCCGTGTTGAAGCGTCCAGTCCAGATAACTGAGGCGGATTGGTTGCAGAGCAATGATTCGAACGGAAAGGAACAGAAAGTGGAAAACAAAACAGAACGAGAACCAAACGGGCAATCGCAAGCCGTGGAATACATCAAGAAAGTACTTTCTGAAATCAAACAAGAGGAAAACCCCGGCGAATTGAACGAGTTCAGACGTGTTTTCAGAAGACATACGCCGTTCCACCTTCGCGCGTATGTTGCCGCCTACCTCATCAGAGAAGCGGCCGGCGTTTCTGCCGCGCCGGCCCGGGGGGGCGGATTCAAGACCCTCTTTGTGAGCGTCGGTAAGAACAGAAAGGTCTTTCCAAACGATTTGACCAAGCTGTTCACCGCACAGCTTGGTATAACCGACGCGGATTTGAGAGACATCAAGGTATTAGACAACTATTCGTTTATCGACATCGCCGAGCCTTATGCAAAAAAAGCGATAGATGAGCTAAACTCCACGGAGTTCCGGGGCAGGAAAATCACGGTCAATTATGCCCGCGAGAAAAGGGGAAAACGTCCGTAAGTTCTCCGCGGCGGCTATCTGACGATCAATAATCCGAATAATGTCAGCGCGAACAAGAGATTGATAACGTAACACAGACCGAAAGCGCCGAGGGATATCCATTCGTACAGTCGTGCCTTTCTTACGCACAGTGAGGCGATTTCAAAAGGATGACCGGGTATCAACAGTTCTTCCGCCATCGGGTCGCTCCCACCGGCGTCAAAAACGAAGTACTGTCTTTCGGCCTCGTCTTCCGCTTTCAGGAGAGCGGTGGTGCGAATTTTCTTCTCGCTCATGGAGGCAAGGGCGGCTTCCTTGCTTCTGAAAACACGCACAGTATATCGGCCTCCGTCGGGAAGTTGCGCCGTCTGTTCAGCTTCGACCGTTGGGTTTTCAAGATATCTCATCGGCAACCTGAGGATGTCCCTCTCCGCACGGCGTAAACGGCCCTTCTTCCAAAAAAAGCGGTAGAGCAGGAAAATCGGGATCCCCGGCGGGAGAAAGGCCAGGACCGGCGTGGTACTCAAACCAAGGGCAAGCGTCGCCGGCACCGCGGCTCCGGTTATTCTCAAAAAGTTGTACGCTATGAAAAGCAGCGCGAGAGTGCCGGCAATTAGAGACGCGGGGGTAAAACTGTTCCAGTATTCGTTACGTTGCCGCCCCCCCCAGATCGATCTGCGCAATATTGAACCGGCGTCACCGTCATAGATAACAACGGTGAGTTCGCACTCTTCAGTTGATCTGAAAACCGCCTGGCCATGGTGGAGAAAAAGCGGGCCGCTCATATACACCGATGTGCCCTCAGAGAGGCTGAAGACCTGGCTCCAGGGGAGCTGCTGGGGCATTTCGTCGGGCAAGGTCTCCTCGTTGCGCTCCACAATACCCTCGTTCTGCGAATGGGAGAATCCCGGCAGCAGATACACATGCACACCGGCAAGATCCGCCGAAAGCGAAACACTCCCGCTGCGTATCCAGACGATATCGTCACCCTGGATTGCCTCAAGATTGCCGAAAAACCTGTAGGCGCCAAGATAGCCTTCTTCGGCACGGACCAGACGGTTGTAGGTAATACGAGGGAGGAAAGTGGAATCGGTAATATGTTTCCTGAACGTGCGCCAGCGCTTCCGTACATGAAACGCGCCAAGACCGGGTATCACGATATAGAATACAACCCAAATGAAAGCTATAAGAAGGTATCTCCACATTCGGAACCGATAAAATCCTACCTTGCGAAAAATTAGATAATGCCGTACTCTTGTGAAATCCTATCATGGTTGAACGCATTGTAGTAGGGCCGGTATATACGAACGCATATATCTACTCGGAGTGGAAAAAGGAATGCGTTATCATCGATCCGGGCGCCGACCCTGAGTTAATCGCTTCGCGTCTTGCCCTTATCAATATGAAACCGCGGGGAATAGCACTTACTCATGGTCATATCGACCACACCGGCGCCGCCGGTAAACTGCAGGAAATCTACAAAGAGAAAGGCATCAATCTCACCATCGCCATTCATATAAAGGACAAGAAGTTCATGGGCGCGAGATCCGCAAGATCGCATGAGGCGATTTTCGGGGAAGAAGGGGGATCCGGCCATGAGAGTTTTGATGATGCCATACAGAATATGCCCAAAGCCGACTTGTATGTGGAAGACGGCGACATGCTCTTTGACGCTGATTTGAAAGTCATCCATACCCCCGGGCACACGGCAGGCGGCATCTGCATCTACTCGGAGAGCCAGGAGCTGTTGTTTTCGGGAGATACCCTATTGTTCGAAGGTATCGGCAGGACCGATCTCCCCGGTGGTGATGAGAAGTTGCTCATCAAGAGCGTGAGGGAGAGGATCTTCTCATTACCTCCTAACACCCGTGTGTTCCCGGGGCACGGACCTTTCACCACCATCGAGCGTGAAACGAGGCATAATCCTTTTCTGAATTAGCGGACTGTCAGGTTATCTCAGGCTACCAGA
Source organism: Spirochaetales bacterium (assembly GCA_016930115.1). Taxonomy (GTDB): domain Bacteria; phylum Spirochaetota; class Spirochaetia; order ARS1246; family ARS1246; genus JAFGHN01. The sequence goes on from JAFGHN010000123.1 coordinate 5,609, forward strand.
TTCAGCGTAAGACCAAGGTCATTTTGGGCGCTGCCGGAGGTAAGCGGGAACCTGTTGCCCGCAAGCCCCCGGTTCAGTTCTTTCCGCAATCTTTCCATAGTGAAGTTGAGATCTTCCAGGTTCATTTCGCCGGTATTAACCCAGTAGGTATTCCTGCCTCTCAAAGCAATCAATCTATCGATCAAATTATCTATTGCCTGCAGACGCGAAAGCGGAAGGCCCGAAAAGTCGCCCGTTGTCGGCGTGCCATGGACATGTTTGTAACGTGAGTAGAGTAGCATCCTGGAATCAACCGGTAAAACCAGTTTACGGTTCACCGTTGATTCACGCGCGACGCTCGAGAGCTGAAACACATTTGTGCCCATATATCTCTGCATTTGCATAATCCCTTCTTCCTGACACTCCTAGTATCGGAAGATAGGTCGCGGAGTTGAAATATGAAAAGAAGCGTGGGTTATCGGGAGCGTCTGTCCGGCGTGGATTACCTGTTTCGTCTCTCGTCGGAAGTCTGGCACTCGATGCACATGAAGGCGTATGGTATGGCTTCGAGACGTTCCGGTGGAATTTTTTTGTTACAACTTATGCAAATACCGTATCGGTCATTGTTGATTCGCGAGATTGCATTTTCTATAAGACGGAGGCGATTGATCTCGTGGGTACTGAGCACCTCCAGGGTCTTCCTGTCGATGTCATCGGCCGCTATGTCAGCAAGATCTTTCGGATCCAGATCTTTGACCAACGCTTCGAAAGCCTCATTCTCAGCCATGAGATTGCCGAGGATTTCTTCCTTCATGCCGATGAGAACCTTTTTCATTTTGCCCAAAAATTTCTTGTCCATAAAGACCTCGACAATATCCGTATCTCTGATAAGCATCAAAATCGGATGAAGAATATGTAACAATATGTAGCAATTGTCAAGCAAGAACGTCTGCAAAACAGAGATCGTCGACAAGGCGCCCTGTTTGTTGACAAATGGTTTTGCTTCACCTAACATGAGCGCGAAGAAAAAGGTAGGTACTTTTGTGGCGAAAGAAGAAGCGATAGAAGTTGAAGGCGTAGTAAGAGAGTCATTGCCCAATACCATGTTTCGCGTGGAGCTGAAAAACGGACACGTGATTCTGGCCCATCTCTCCGGCAAAATGCGCAAACATTACATCCGTATTGTTCCCGGGGACAAGGTCCGGGTTGCTCTTTCGCCTTATGATCTGAGTCGCGGCAGAATTATCTACCGTGAGCGCTGACGAAGAATCACCCACCTCGCACCGCGGCCTCCCTCTTTTCCCCTGGACAATCCATTCTCTCCGGCCAACGGATGCCTGCTTACACAATCGGCGGCCACTTTTGAGAGGACACCGCCGCCGGGCGAATGATTCCCTTTCCCGTGCACGATAATCACCTTGCGGAATCCCGTATCGACGGATTCCTCAATGAACCGGTTGATTTTCCAGACGGCTTCTTCGGCCGTAAGGCCGTGCAAGTCGAGAGTGGCTTGCGGTTCCATTGCCAGGAGCTCTTTCCTCGTTTCAGCTTTCCTGCGAACATCATCAAAGACCGCGCCCTCTTTTTCCCATACCGTCCTTGAAGGGGGATAAAGGTCCAGCCATTCGTCCATCCGGCGCTTGCTTTTGCCGCCTCCGGGGGAGCTCTGTATGCGGCCTCTGCCGTCGTCGCGGGCATCTCTATCCGTACGTTTCTTCATCGCCTCTCACTCCCATCCGGCATCAGGAAGCAAGTTGGCCTGTTCCACCCACCCCGTCAGCCCATGAGCGGTCCGCACCAGGCAGAAATCCCCGCTGCTGTCGAGGATAAGAAGCGAGTATCCCGGCGGGAGATCGAGCCATACACCGGCATCGGTGCTTGGTATCTTTCGCACCGCCGCCGGCGATCCATGTATGATGGCCGCGGTTTTGCTGTTCTCTATCGCGGTAAACACCAGTCCGCCGCATGATCCAAGGGCAAGCAGTACGCCGAGCAGAAACAGCACGATATAGTAACCCTTCCGCTTCACCAGATACACGGTGGCGGCAACAAAAGCGGTCGAAAGTAAGATAACCATTGCATAGAAAAATATGTCAGGATGAATCAGGACCGCGGGGGACACAGGTTCATCAAGTTGCATCCTTCCGTTGATCCAGCCCAGGAATTCGCGGTAGTCCGGCGACATCGGATCGAGCCGGATCGCTCTACGCGCATAATGTATCGCCTCATCGTACTCTTCAAGTTGGTAGTAAGTAAGGGAAAGCGCAAAGGCCAGACCGGCGTTCTCGCCATCGCGGTGAAAACAAGCCGAAAAACCATCCCGCGCGGCGGCGAAATCACGTTCTTCATAGGCACTCACCGCGGGCGCGAGCTCAGGGCAGGTGGAATCCGCTACGTCGCCGGCGCCCAACAGAAGAAATACCATAGAAACGAACACGACCCGGGTTCGCTTGAGAATGTACAGCACAACAAACACCAGCGGAGCCGGGAGGAGCCAGAGATAGTTGAGTGGGACCTTATACGCTCCCCACGCGGCAGCTGTGGCAAGCTTTTCGTAGGAAGGGAGCGTGAAAGGAAACACTTCGCCCGTTTCGGACACGGATTGAGATCCAGGTCTGAAAGTAACCTCGATCATGCCGCCTCGCGCGGTTTCGGCGGTTTGGGAGTCAGGATTAAAGAAAAGAAAATCGGGAACCATGATTCCGAAGGTGCCCGCTTTGTCGGAAAAAAAAGAGAAATCGGCCCGTCGCGTCCCCTGATATCCTGACAACGCCGGCGCGGCCTCCAGCGTCTCCACCACATCTGTTTGTACAAGATCACCAAGCTGCGGCTGCGGCATGGTAAAATAGCCGATGTTGCCGGTTCCTTCCACCTGAATCGACAGAACCGCGACCCCGCTGGCATCAAGAGTCGACCTGTCCAACCAGTAGGAGTATGAATAAATGCCGACGGCGCCGCTATCGCCAACCGCGGGTGGAAGCGGCCGTACGTCGACGCGAACCGTGGGAGAGACCGCGGTCTCGCCAAGCGCCTCTACTTCCGCGGCAGCCAGAAAGATCCGTCCGGATTGAGACGGTGTAAACATGAACGAAGCCACAGGCACGTTGTAAAGGTTCTTCCCGCCGGCCGGGATAGTCTCTATTTCTCTTATCCCATGAACCTCATCGAAAAAGGCGCCCTTTGGCGGTTCCGTTCTGTAATTCTCGATCAAGGGAATCTCCTTGAGCTCGAGCAATCTCAAAGAAACAGGAACGCTCTGCCCGACATAAACGGGACGATCAGGTACTTCCCATTCCGCCTTGAGCGGCATATAGAGAACCCGGTTTCTGTAGTTACCCAACTCCAGTATCTCGGTGTCGGTTTCAAGCTTTTGTGTTCCCACGGTGACTATGAACGGCTTGATGATGTACCTTCCCGTTTCTTCACCTCGCAGCCGGTAAGAAATCCTGGTGCGGAAGTCCCCTTCGTAGGCGACTTTGTCTATCTTCGGGCCGCTTGTAATCTGCAGTTCCTTTGGAAGCGGAGGGGAAATCACGGAGACCGTGGAAGAGTCCGCGGTATTCACGAAGATGTTCACGTAAATCTGGTCTTTTACCGCTGCGGGGTTATTGCTTATCTCGTACTCGAGCCGTAACTCTTGGGCGATAAGTTGTGCCGGCGTGAGAAGGAGAAGTACAAGAACTACAAATCCCTGGGCAGCGGTTCGTATTCCAAAACTTCCGTGGATTCCCATACCTCTCCTTCCATTTTTTTGAGGTAGTTCATGATCAGGTCGACCTCAGCGCGTCCTTCTCTCGGCACCTGCGGAGAAATCACCGTTTGTGATTCTCTCTTACGCACTTCCATCTTCTCCATGGTGAGCTCCAGGTTAATCTTGGCCTCGATGCCTGTAGGCTCTATCTCAAGCGCGTTTCTGAACTTTTCATAAGCTTCCGCGTATTCCCCACGCTCATAGAGCAGGACCCCGTGGTTAAAGAAAACCCGGTAAGCGAGCTCCTGGTCCGCCGTGCCTTCGGCGATCTGCCACTCGCTCTCGGCAGCGGAAACTTCGCCAAGAGCGTAATACACCGTACCCAGATTAAAGGCAATCTGCAGCCCGCTATCTGCAGACCCGCTCGCTTCGATATATGCTATATTCGCCCGCTGATAGTCGCCGTTTGCGTACGCCCTGGCGCCCTGGGCTACGTGATAATAAGATCCAAACCTGGAGCACCCGGCCAGGAGCGCCGGTATAAAGATAATACACACGATCTTTCTCAAAACATGCCCCTCCATCGTACGGATCTGACCGCAAGAGAAGCCGCCAGGCTCAACAACGCCAGACCGAGAAAAAAGCGGAATCGATCTATCGACTCGAATTCGTAACCCCACCGTGTATTACCTGCGCGTCCTGAAATATGCTCAAGGAGAAGTTCCCGGACGCCTGATTCGGCGACCATAAGAACCGTTCCGCCGGTTTCGGCGCCCAGTTTTTTCAGAATATCCGGACGGAATTCCGTTGTCAGCACGTTTCCATCAATGTCCGTCAGAAAGGAACCGTCCCCCAGCGGCACTTTTGCAGGCCCCGGCTCACCTACCCCGACAATGACCAAGGAGACGTTTTCTTCTTTGAACCTCCTTGCCAGCTTGAGCGGATCCCCGCTCAAAAACTCACCGTCGGTAAAAAGGACCATGATTCTGCGGGATTCGAATATATCCGAGTAAGAATGGAGTCCTTCCAGGAGCCCCGCTTCGATGTTCGTTCCGGGAGTGGTGACGAGCTGCGGATGAAGCGAGGAAAGCAGGTTATCAAGGGCTATGACATCTTCCGTGGCAGGCAACAGCAACGTCGCCTGCCCCTTGAAACCCACCACCGCGATTCTTGCGCCCGGGGAGGCTTGCGCGATCTCTTTGGCGAGCACCGCCGAGCGTTTTATCCGGGAAGGGACGATATCCTCTGCGAGCATGCTATTCGAAAGATCGATGACGAAGACTATCTCCGCGCCGGACCGTTCGTCCGGCACGGGCCGGTTGCCCCACCGGAAGCCGGCCGCGGCCATAGTTGCAAGCATTATGAAAAGAACAAAAAAGAGTGAGGAAAAAAAGAATTTAACCAGATAGACGTTTGCAAAATCCACCTTCAGCCAGTTACCGCTCAAATTCTGCAAATCTCTACGACCGCTCGAGTAACACCGCCAGAGTATGAGAACCACAGGAATCACGCTGAAGGCGATAAGGAGGAGATGAGGCCTGTCGCTCATGAGAACACCTCCTTGTACAGCCCCTTCCGGATAAGGAACTCCAAAAAGACGCAACACAATCCGGCAAGGATAAAAACATGATACCTGCGCTCAATTCTGATCAGCGTTTTTGACCGTTTTTCGCCGGTTTCCAGAGAATCGATGGTGCGAAATACCGAAGCGAGGGCTCCGGGGCTCTTTGCCGAGAAGTATCTGCCGCCGGCGGTTTCAGCGATCCGGGCGAGCAACGCTTCATCAAACCTGCTGTTCCACCGGCCCTGGGTCACCTTTCCTGTCTGCGAGTCCTTTAGCTCGATAGTGACCTCACCCTGCGAACCGATACCGATGACGTATATGCGAATCCCGATACTCGCGGCGATTGCCGCCGCAGACTCCGGCTGTATTTCTCCGGTGTTATTTTCTCCATCAGTCAGGAGCACAATGATACCCCGTTCAGCACTGCTTCTTTCAAGGTGGAGCGCCGCTACTGCAATCCCCATACCGATCGCTGTACCCTCACCCAGGTTCATGATTGAAAGAGAATCGAGCCGGTCGAGGAAGGCCTGTCTGTCAACCGTCGGAGGAACCCGCAGGGCGGCTTCCGTGCTGAAACTCACCAGCCCGACTGCGTCGTTTTCCCGTTTTGAGAGAAAATCCCTGATTACCTGCTTTGCTGTCTCAAAACGGTTGTAGGGCTGAAAGTCCTGAGCAGCCATGCTCGGCGACTCATCGAGGACGATCATAATGTCGAGTCCCCTGGCGAGATAAAGCCGCTCGCGGAATGATTTGCCCGGCCCGGCCAGCGCGATGATGAATAAGACCACGCCTGTCCAGAAGCTTGTTTCGGCCACAAAGAGAAGAACACGCATAAAACGGTTGGGCACGTTCAGCCGCGCGCCCCGCCACAGAGAGATTGAAAACGGGAGCCTGCCCCCCCTGTGTCTGTAGAAATGCCTGAAGTATATTCCCGCCGGAAGGATAAGGAGCAAAAGAAGGAATCCCGGCTGCTCAAGGGTCCACATGTCCGGTCACCTCTGTTTTCCACTCTTCAATCGCTGCTGCAACATTGCGCACTTTTTCGATGTCGCGCTGCCGCGTCCTCCCTTTCATGCCCCGGCCTCCGAATTTCACCTCGTCAAAACGGGATAGATCCGCTCTTATGTTCTCTACAGGCAAAACGCCCTTCAGTTTTTCCGCAAGATCGGCGGCAAGCTCGCTTGCCGTGTGTGCGGCAAGCTCAACGTCGAGTCTACTCGAGAGGTACTTTCGGAATATCGCGGTTAGTTTGATATAAAAATCCCTGCTGCTGTCAGCGTGAGAAGGGTCCTGCAATTTTTCGAGCTCGAGCTTCAACTCTCTGTAGGGTCTCCGCTCATCCAATGCGGCAAGCAGGTGCTTCACGAACCTTCTCAGCCACAGTACGGCAAATACGATCAAGGGCGGCACGATCAGCATGCCGCCGACAGCGAGAGCAAGGAGTAACCTGGTCCCGGGGAGTAACACCGGGCCGAAGGCCTCCACGATGGTGGTGTCGTCTTCTCCAAGAATCGAGGCGGCGCCTATCTGGACACCGCTCAGCGTTATGTCGCCGAGCTCGAGGGGCGGCAGCTCGCCGCTCCCGGTTTTGTAGGTAGAAAAGGAAATCCGTATATCATATTCGCCGGCGATAGGGATAATTCGGACATCCCGGATATGAACATGCTCAGGCGCCGGCAGTTCGGAAGGTTCGGCGGGGAAAAGCCCGTCGTTGACAGACAGCCGTATCCTCGCTTCCACCTCGTCGCCCACATAATAAACCGGCGGGAGAAAGTAAACCCGGCTGATCGTGTAATTCTCCTCCGCAGCGACGGCAGCAGACTGCAGCGCGAGGATCAGGCAGCACAATGCGTATCTGGCGCTCATGGCTATCCGGTCTTCCGTCGGGTAAAGAAACGAATGAGGCTCTGGGCAGGATCCTCATCGGTCCCGATGATAAGCGGGCTGATACCCCGTCTGCGGCAATTCCTTAACCAAAGAGCATGCTCCATCTCCCAGAACTCGCGGTACTCCCGTTGAAACCCACTCGATCTGCCCAGCGCAAGCTGCCGGTGAGGTTCCTCCGGATCGACAAGCTCGATCAGTCCGGTTCTTGGGAACTTGCGGTCCGCCGGATCGAGTATTTTTACGGCGATCACGTCGTGCTTTCTCGACAGGAGCGTCAATTCCTTGAGATTGGTTTCCATCCTGAAATCGGAGACTATTACGCAGATACCCCGTCTGTTCTGTGATTCCTGCACGATCCTGCACGCGAGCGCAAGATTTGAGCCCGTCCCCGCCGGCTCGAGAGTCGCCATGTCACGAACCAGTCTCGATGCGTGCGTCATGCCTTTACGTGGCGTGACGAGCTTTTCTATCCGGTCGCTGAAGAAGAGCGCCCCCACCCGGTCGTTGTTATGAACGGCGGCGAGCGCAAAGAGCGCGGATACGACATTTCCCGCATCGGCCTTTCTCATTTCCGCCGTGCCGGCAGCCATTGAGGCTGAGACGTCGATGATGAGAAAAAGCGCAATCTCACGTTCCTCTCTGAAGGTTTTCGTATATGGAGACGCCATCCGGGAGCTCACGTTCCAATCGATGTTCCTCGCATCGTCGGAATCGGTGTATTCCCTCACCTCGTCGAATTCGATCCCCGGTCCCTTGAAAACGGTTCGGTAATTGCCGGAAAGCAATCCTTCGAGCAGCCTCGAAGACACAAGGTGAAGGGACTTTGCTTTTGACAGCAGATTGATCGTGTCCATTATGGAACATGTACGACGTCGAGAACCTTCTGTATGACGTCTTCAGCGGTGAGCTCTTCGGATTCCGCTTCGTAAGAAAGCACAAGCCGGTGTCTGAGCACATCGTAGGCGACGGCTTTTACGTCCTCAGGGATAACGTATGCGCGTCCTTCGTAAAGGGCTTTTACCTTCGCGCATCTGTAGAGATATATGGTTGCCCTCGGCGACGCGCCGTACTCGATAAACCTGCAATAGGGATACCTGTCCGCGTCGGTTTCCCGTGTGGCGATTACCAATGTGACGATGTATTCTTCGATCCGCTCATCCACCTGGATTGCCGCGGCGGTTTTCTGCACTTCCGCGAGCAAAGCGGGCGAAAGAATTTTCTTCATCTGCCGATCCTGCTCAACACCCATGCGGCGGAGAATAGCCAGCTCCTCTTCCGGCTTGGGATATTCGACTTTCAGCTTCAGGAGAAACCGGTCAAGCTGTGCCTCCGGCAGCGGATAGGTACCCTCATGCTCGATAGGATTCTGGGTGGCAAGGACAAAAAACGGAAAATCCAGTTTGTATGTTCTCTCTCCAAGCGTAACCTGACGCTCCGCCATCGCCTCGAGAAGAGCCGATTGGACTTTCGCGGGGGCCCTGTTTATCTCATCGCCAAGCACCAGGTTAGCAAACACAGGGCCTTTCCTCGGCACAAACTCACCGGTCTGTTGCCTGTACACCATTGTGCCGATCAGATCCGCCGGCAGAAGATCCGGTGTGAACTGGATCCGGCGGTAGCTCGCATCCAGTACCTCCGCGAGAGTTTTTACCGCGAGTGTTTTGGCCAGGCCGGGTACTCCTTCGATGAGAACGTGCCCGCCTGCGATGAGCGCCATCAGTATGCCGTCGATAAGTCCGGTTTGGCCGATGATTCTTTTTCCGATTTCTTCCCGGATACGGGAGAGATGTCCGCTCGCTTCAGCGACGGCTTTCTCCACCAAAGTTTTGTCCATCTGTGTTCCTCGTGGCAAAAGGTGTAATCAGGTTCGGTAGTCGGCGTTTTCCCGCACGTATCCGTAGGAAAGATCGCTTCCAAGAACAGCCGCGCTCGCCTCGCCGGCGCCCAGATCGAGCTCGATTTCAATCCTCCGATCGTGCGCCGGGTATCTGTTGTTGTCGGGATCGAGCTGCGCTTCTTTCATGTGGTTAAAAATCTGCGCTTCCTTGTCCGCGTCGAGTGAAAAACTGCCCTTTTCGAATACCAGGTGGCCGCCGATGGAAACGGTGATTGAACCCGGGTCTACGTTTGTTTTCGACGTACCGAGAAAATCGCCCGCAGCCATAATGATTCTGCCCACGTTTGGATCGTTCCCGAACGCTGCTGTTTTCACAAGCGGCGAATTGATGATCGCTTTACCAAGAGCCTCGGCCGTTCTGGTGTCCGCCGCCCCGCGCACAACCGTACGTATCACGTGGCCGGTACCTTCCCCGTTGCGGACCACGTCCTCGGCGAGCGCGCCGTAGACGCTTAAGAGCGCCTCACGAAAACTGTCCTCGCCGGGTACTTTCTTTTTTCCGGACGAAAGGAGGATAGCCATATCGCTGGTACTCTGATCGCTGTCCACGGAAATCCTGTTGAACGACACCGCCACCGCTTCACGGTGGAGCCTCCGGAGCGTCTCTCTGTCCACATCCGCGTCCGTAAGGATGAATACCAGCATGGTCGCCATATTCGGTTCGATCATCCCGGCGCCTTTGGCGATAGCAAGGACTTTCGCCTCTCCGGCCATGGCTGCCCGCACCTTAGGGAAAAGGTCCGTTGTCATGATACCGCGCGCCACGTCGAGTATCGTCGCGGTTTGAAGGCTCTTTTTCAGCGAAGGCAGCGCCGCTTTCATTTCCGGCACTGGCAGGCGCCAGCCGATTACCCCGGTTGAGGCGCAGAGAAACTCCCGTCCGCTACCTCCGATCCGCGCGGCAAAGGCGTCAAGCAACTCTTCCGCGTCTTTTTCCCCGGACCTGGCGCAAACATTGGCGATGCTGTTGTTGACGAGAACGCCCCGCAAGGTTTCACCCTCCAGACGCCGCCGCGCAATCGTCACCGGAGCACCCGGAAAGGCATTTTGCGTGAGACTCCCGGCGAACAGCCCCGTCGGTTCGTCAAGAACTATTGCCGACAGGCGCATTACCCGCGGTTTCGGCGCATTGATTTCATACGGTTGGAACGACAGCTCCACCGATCCGGCGGAAAATCCCGCCGGCAAACCTGCCCGGCGCTCAAGGGCATTTATGTATTCCGCCTCGCTTGCATAGCATTCACTGGAGATTTTTGGTTTCATGATTCACACATCCCGGTTTCTACAGCCTGTTTAGTTGAGCCCCTATCGTATCAACACCCGGCCTGTGTGTGAAGCCTGTATTTTCAGGCGGATACGTCGCTGTACTTATCCGAGAGCGAAGTTGTTCCTGCTTCGTTGTTCGCGTCAAGAAAGTTTTTGAACGCTTTCAGCTGCGCATCGAGTATCTCGATTTTGAGCGGTACCGAATAAGCAACGAGAGCGCGGATCGCGCGTTGGTCGCGGTCTCTGATCATCATGTCCGGCCTCAGCGGGGATATGCGCAACCTCTCTTTGATACTCGGCAACAGATAGTGTCTGAGCGTAATGATAAAGAGCTCGAGATTGCGTATGCCTTCCCGGGTTCTCGCTTCGGTGATTGCCCAGCTTTCATCGATCCTGAAGAAGTCCCGGATGTCCTTGAGCAGCAGCGGGTCCACAGGCAGTCCTTCGATCAGGATAAAAAACCAGGGGTTCTCGAAATTCTTTTCGTAGGTGTTTTTCAAATCCGCCATTCTGCGGAGAAGTTCATTGTTATTCATCTCGCCGTCCCGCTGCGGTGATGTACACGGACTTGCAGTTTCTGGAAGTGCGCATATTATTTTTTTCGGCGATATCGAACCTGATATGAAGTATCTTTCCCGCCGGGCTAGCCGGCGTTGTCCGGGCAAAAGCACCCGGCGCCGCTATCGTACACCGGTACGATGAGATCGTCCCTGTCTTCTCCCCTGGAAAGTGAAAGCTTCACATCCCCGGCAAATCCCTTCCTGAGGAGAAAACCCAGGTGTTTGCAGGTAACCTCGTTCACAACGTCGTCAACCGGTATCGTGCTCAGCTTGACCGCCGCCCAGGCGAAATCGGTAAGTGCCGTGTGTCCAAAAGCCAACAGATGCGAAGCCACAATCCCGGCGCAATAGAAATCCTCCAGGGAAAACGCGCCGGCGGTCCCGGAGCAGAGCAGATACACCGGCATCTCTTTTGTTTTTTTATGGAGATACGCTGCGACGCTCGCGGCGTTGCAGAAAGATGCGGCGATGATCATATCGGCGTTTCGGGCGCTTGCGACCGCCTGTGTACCGTTCGTCGTCGTGAGAATAATTTCGCGTCCCGAGAGATCCGCATCTCTGAACGCCTCCGGTGAGTTTCCCATGTCAAAGCCAGGCGGCGCAACACCGCCCCTCTCGCCGCAGAGCAATGCCTCGGGCATCAGCTTTTTCTTCTCCCTCGCCGCCTCAACTTCTGCGACCGGATAAACCGCCCGCCCGCCTGCGTGGAATATGTAGTACATGCTTGTCGTCGCCCGCAGCACGTCGATAATCACCACGGCTGACCCCGACAGGTCGGCTCCCGATCCGTCCCGGGCGGTTGCCAGTACATCGAGCTTGTCCATAGTCCTTCCTCCGGCTGCTCCGTGTCTTCGGCGCACATTCCGCGCGCGCGATCAGAGAAGTTGAGCGCATTATTCCGCAAACCGGCTTTCTACACAAGCAGAAACTGGTGCGGTGGCAGCCGCGCGGCGTGGCGCCGACCTGACGGTGTCACCTCACCCGGCCGCGGTGGCACATACCGTCGGGCGGTTACATTTGAGCGGCTCGGCTCCCCCGGGCACAGTTCGCTGGACGAAGCGCGCGTCTTCAGCAAATATCGTAATTTTGCCGGCGTATTTCGGCGGGCATGAGGTAAACGCATTCATTTTTCGTGCATTTTGCCATCACATGAATCGCGACGTATTGTATCTGAGCTTCTTGTCGTTCATTTCGTTACCCATCTCAGCCGGATTTCAGCTTCTATGCAGTTTTTCTGTAGTTTTAAATATTTTATTTTGAGTATTGATTGACATACAGCACAAAAAAAACTAACATTCGCCACAATTTCCCATTTTCTGTAGACAATAGGAGGAGAAATGCCAACAACCCTGCGATCAGGAGCCGAGGTTCTCGTCGATGTGCTTCATCAGGAAGGCGTTGAGTATATATTTGGCATCCCGGGCGGCGCAGCCATTCCAATTTACGATGCTCTTGTAGATTCACCGATCAAGCTGATTCTCAACAGACATGAGCAAGGTGCAACTCACATGGCCGACGGGTACGCTCGTTCAACCGGGAGGCCGGGCGTTGTCGTCGTCACTTCAGGACCCGGCGCCACGAATACAATTACCGGGATTCTCACCGCCCAGATGGATTCGGTACCGCTGGTTGTCATCACCGGACAGGCTTCGACAAACGTGCTCGGACTCGACGCTTTTCAGGAAGCAGACGTATCCGGAGTCTCCTTTTCGATAGTCAAGCACAGTTATCTCATCAAGCGAGCGGAAGATATCCCCCGTATTGTGAGGGAAGCCTTTCATCTGTCGCGGACGGGCAGACCCGGAGTAGTGCTTATCGATGTTCCAAAGGACATCTCCTCGCGGATGATAGAGCCGAATTTCTCCGAAGCGTTTCATCTCCCCGGGTACATCATCCCCAAGGAAGGCGATCTTGACCGTATCGAGGAAGCCGCGGGGCTTCTGGCGCATGCCAGGAGACCGGTGCTCATAGTCGGTCACGGGGCAGTCATTTCCGGCGCTGAAAAGGCGGTGACTTATCTGGCAGAGAAGCTCCAGATTCCTGTGATGAACACGCTGCTTGGGAAAGGCTGTTTTCCGGAAACCCATGAATTGAGCCTTGGGATGCCGGGAATGCACGGCACCGCCTATGCAAACAAGGCGCTCGCAGCATGCGACCTGGTACTGTCAATCGGTTCGCGTTGGGACGACAGGATCACCGGAAAAGTGAGCGATTTCTGCAAGAACGCCGTAAAAATCCATATCGACATAGACCCTTCTGAAATCAACAAGATCATACAGGTCGATTGCGCAATCATCGGCGACGCACGGTACGTGGTTGAGGCGATCTCTGCCATCGCCGAGCGCGGCGATACCGGTGAATGGCTCAAACAGGTGGCCAAATGGAAACGGGATTACCCGCTGAAGTACAAGAAAGAGGGAAAGCTGAAGGTCCAGCATGTTATCGATACGATGTACAAACTCACCGGCGGAGACGCGATTGTCGTTACCGATGTGGGACAGCATCAGATGTGGGCCGCTCAGTTCTTTCCCGTCGTCAAGCGATACCGGTGGCTCTCTTCCGGAGGCGCCGGTACGATGGGATACGGTATGCCCGCAGCACTCGGGGCGCAATTCGCCCATCCGGATGAGCTTGTCATTGCTTTCGTAGGGGACGGAGGTTTCCAGATGACCCAGTCGGAACTCGCGACCGCGGTGATACATAAACTTCCTGTGAAAATCGTGATTGCCAACAACCACTACCTGGGAATGGTTCGCCAGTGGCAGGCCATGTTTTTCGATAACCGTCTGTCAGGGGTGGAACTGGAAGGAAATCCCAATTTCGTCAAGCTTGCGGAGGCCTACGGCTGCAAGGGATTTCGCATCAAACGTCCGGCGGATGTGAGGCGTATTCTTCAGGCGGCGCTGGACTATTCGGAAGGTCCCTGCATCATCGATGTTGAAGTCGAGAAGGAAGACGATGTATATCCGATGATTCCCGCCGGAGCAACTCTCGACGAAATGATGCTCGAACCGCCCAAGATCAACATGCAGGGCAAGTAAGGAGTAATGGGATGAATGGAAACGGGAAAAAACATGCGATCAGTCTTTATGTAGCCAACAAGCCCGGAGTGCTTATCAGAGTCTCGCTGGTTTTCGCTCGCAGAGGCTACAACATAGATTCGCTCGTCGTATCGGGAGCTCACGACCCGGCCTATTCGCAGATGAATATTGAAGCCACCGGCGACGAAAAGACTCTCGATCAAATACTGAAACAACTGAACAAGCTTGTCGATGTCGTCCATGCCAGGGACAACACCGGGGAAGACGTTATCGCCAGGGAGTTCGCCCTTATCAAGGTCAATTGCCCGCCGGAAGTCCGTTCGGAGGTCCTTCAGGTTGCCCACGCTTTTGACGCTGAGACCGTCGATCTGAGCGAAGACACCATTACACTGCAGATATCCGGAGAATCGCACAAGATCGATTCCATCCACACCGTTTTCAGTAAGTACGGCGTCATTGAGATGGTGCGCTCCGGGAAGATCATCATCGCGAGGGGAACGCGGAGTACTTCGTAGCCGTTCCTTGAAGCTGGTCTTTGTGTCCCGTGTGTCCGGGTGTATACAAAAAAGGCGCGCTTTTCGCCTCTGCTGTTTGTAAAAACCCGCCGGATGGGATAGAATTGAAGCGAAAGCAAAGTAAAAGTGAGGGTATCTATGAAAAAACCTCTTTTCATGTTGGTTTTCCTGGGGATTTTCCTTGTGCCGGGAGTTTTCGGAATTGACATTTACGTCGATTACCTTGACGGCTATCTGGATGTTATCGAGGGCGGCGAATGGTATGAGCTCTCCATCGGTGATTCCGTCACGGACGCCGATACGATCCGTCTGGACAAAAATTCTGTCGCCGAGCTTTCGCTGCCCGGGACCAAACTCACCCTTACCCGCCCGGGCACATACGTGGTAGCGGACCTTATCGAATCCGCCGGTGAACGGCGTTCCCTCGGGATCGCATCGGTTATCGGCAGCAAGATACGGACCATTGTGGAAGAGCCGAAACAGGCACAGACCGCGGTCATGGGTGTGCGTGGCGCCAAGTCTGAAGACGAACTCGAGTGGATGAGCGGCGACACTGCCGAGCTCCTGCAAACCGGAAAGGACTATCTTGCGGAAGGTGAATACGCGAACGCTGTTACAGTTTTTGAAGAAGCCTATGATTTTGCAGACTCTTCGGAAGAATCGGAAGTGCTTTTCTACCTTGGATTCACCAATGCAATGATGGGCGAAGTCCGGCTGGCGGTGGAAGCTCTGGAGTCGGTGGAACCGGATCCTTCGGCAGAATTCTTCACCGATCTCGTGCTTCTCAAAGGTCAGCTTCTTGCTGAAACGTTCGCCTATGAAGAAGCGATTAAATGGCTCGAGACGCACTCTCCACAGATAAAGGACCGCTCCGCCAGCCAAATGTCGCTCCTTCTCACCGGTGTCAGCTATAAGGGTATCGGCAATAGCTCGCTGGCGAGAGAAACACTGGAAAAGGCGCTGGCGATCGATACAGCAAGCGACGCCGGAAAGGCGGCCCAAAGCCTCATCGGCGAACTGTAAACCGCCGTATTACCATCGAACATGAGCCGGGATAGGAGCGATCTATTCCGGCTTTTTTTTTGCTGTCTTTGTATATTCTGTATGAAAAAATGAATGGATACGTTTCATCATGGAGCGTCTGGCTACGGATTGCGGCACTGGCGGCTATCCTGGGCGCTTTTCCTGGCTGCGCTCCTGCCCCAAGAGAGGAAATCACCGCCTTCGAGCTGAGCTCCCATGTTCAATACCTCGCCTCAGATGCTTTGCAGGGCAGGTATACAGGCACCCCCGGGATCGGCGATGCCGAACGGTATATAGCCGACGTATTCGCCGGGCTCGGTCTCTCTCCTTTGCCCGGCGAGGAAGATTTTTTTCTGGAATTCGACCTCAAGAGTACTTCATACGACCCTGAAGAAACTGTTCTGCTCCTTGATGGCACCGGATACGCTCTGGGTGAAGATTTCAGGCCCTTTCCTTTTTCGGCGGACGGAATCGTGGAGTCCGAAGTCGTATTCGCCGGATACGGCATCACCGCACCCGAGTACCGTTACGATGATTATGCCGGTCTCGATGTGAGAGGGAAAATTGTCCTGATCATGCGACACGAACCGGATGAAACCGGAACTACCGGCATTTTTGAAGGCGCGCGGCAGACACGCCATGCTTATTTCAGAGAAAAGGCTGAAAACGCTGCGAAGCACGGAGCCCTTGGAATGCTCCTTTACACGGACCCGCTCAATCATCCCAAGGGCGAAGATCTGCGTGTCAGCCCGGTGTACGCCTTCACAAACGCTTCCGGAAGCTTGCGGGTGGGTTCAGGAAGCCCGGTTGCCGACGGATTCGTCGCTTTTCATGTCTCCCGCCCGGCCGTGCAGTCACTGCTTCCCGGGGTCGACCTGGAAGAGCTGCAGAAAGCGGTAGATGCCGGACAGGCAATTCCGGTGATCCGGGAGATCGCGGACCTTGCGGTAACGGCTCGCATGGTTCAATCGACAGACAACACCGGGAATACGGTGCAGGCGAGAAACATCGCCGCCTTCCTCCCCGGCAGGGATCATGCAAAGACCGAATGGATAGTGGTTGGCGCACACCACGACCACATCGGGTCGTTCACAGGCGACGGCGACACAATCTACAACGGCGCCGATGATAACGCTTCCGGCGTCGCCGGCTTGCTCGAGCTCGCCGAGCAGTTCGCGGCGTATCCGGCCGACCGCCCGATGGCTTTCATGACTTTCTCCGCCGAGGAGATCGGGTTGTTCGGATCCTATGCCCTTGACAGGTACGATCTTATCGATTTCGAGAATATCGGCTTCATGCTGAACCTTGACATGATCGGCCGAAACCCGGACATCCCGGTCGAAATTTATGGCGACGGTCTTGCCGAAGGGCTCACCGATCTTGTGCTGGAAGCAAACGAAAAACACATGCTTGAAATCGATCTGCAGGGGCAGAAATACGTACCGTTCAGCGATATCGCGGTTTTTCATGACAACCGTGTCCCCTTCCTCATGTTTTTTACGGGAGAGCACCCGGATTACCACGGCACCGGAGATCACTGGGAAAAGCTCGACTACGAAAGGATGGAGAAGCTCATCCGGTTATCCTATGATATACTTGATCTTGCG
>JAFGHN010000124.1 GCA_016930115.1 Spirochaetales bacterium
AAATGGAAGAAGAAACTTGGAGAGGAAAAGATCTACAAGTATTTCACCGTCGCCCGCCGCAGCCTTGATTTCTGCGAAGCCTATGTACCAATGGGGGACGCACGGGAGTTCATACGTGATCTGCGAAAAAGCCTGCCAATCAAGGACGAGCTCTACACCTGACGGAAGTCTGCACGCGCGGTTTTGTTACAGGGCGTCACAATGAAGAAAACCACGTTCTTTGCAGTCCTGACTGCATTACTCGTTCTTACGGCGTGCCGTTCGACGCCGGAGTCTGTCCCTCAAGACCTGAAACCACGCGACTATTTCCGCCTTGCTCAGGAAGCGGTGGTGGAACGCCGTGATTACGACACCGCCCTGCTCTATTACCGCACATTTCTTGAACGGTACCCGGATGATATCCAGCGCGCAATTGAGGCCGAGTACGAAATCGCTTTTATCCGGTACAAACAGAACGATCCTCGCGCAGAACAGCTGTTCAGCGAGCTCCTCGCCCGGTATGAAGAGGCCGGGGCAGAGCTGCTTCCAGGCTGGCCCAAGGTTCTCGCCGAAAAACTACTGAAAGAAATCGCTGAAGAGGAAGGCTCTTCTACTGCGGAAGAATGATCGTGTGCAGCTCAACTCCCAGCTTCCTTGCATCCGCGTAGACCATCTCCTTCGTTACCGAGCCCCGTGGCCTCGGATGGGGCGGCGCGTCGCCTACCAGTACGATCATCTTGGATTCCGCGGCCCATGGAAAACCGTGGATGCCTGCGTATAACGCTTCATAGACGGCCTCCGGGATGTCCCTCCCGCCGAACACCCTGATTGAATCGAGCGTCTTCTGCGCCGCCGAAAGATCCGGTGCAAACGGCACCGTCCGTGTCACGTACTGCTCCATGTAATCCTTGTAATAGACGATACCAAACCTCAGATTATCATACCCGGCCGCGAGCTCCTCGAGCAGCGGCACGAGGGAGGTACGCAGATGGGGCATGTCGTTTTTCATACTCTCGGTAGTATCGAGGGCAAGTACCAGATCGAGACTCTTTCCTCCGGTTGCGCGCACGAGGTCACGCAGTTTATCGAGAATATCGGCCTCCCCGGTGGACAAAACAGCGCCTCCCCCTCCGGCCGCGGCGATTTCGCGGTATTCACTTAAGGTGTCGTCCATATAGTTGTCTTCCGGCGGCCCTTCCAAAGGTTTTTGCACCAGACGCATGATAAACGGGTTGTCCCGGAACCCGCCGTCATAGTCCGCGTATTTCAAAGGAAAAGTCCTTACGTTCAGGTACGTTCCGTCGAGTATCTGCAGTTCCCCGGAGCGCGACCAGGCGTACCCGTACTCAACGACGTACGGGACATAAATGTGAAACGCCTCGCCAAGTTTTTCGTGCGCTTCAGGTGTGGAGTCTATCAAAGAGTACAGACCGGCACTTGTATCCAGGAACTCACCGTTGAGCTTACGCTTTTCGTCACCGTTGACCGCGTGATACGCGGGATTACGAAGCGCGTACACTGCCTCTTTGCGCGCCGGATCTGCGGTCGATTCGGTGATGAGCACGCTCCCGGTACCCGGTTTTCTCCGGATCCATAAGTGGTATCCGCCGTCTTTTCCCTGCTCCATGAGCAAATCATCCGGCCCTATCGACAGATCCTGTCCGATAAGCGCTGCAAGCGGCAGCATCAGAAGGATCAGCAGGGCAACTGGAAATGCTTCTCTCATAGTTTCATCATCGGAAACAATGGTTGCCTTTTTGAGCGACCTTGGCCGCCGATACATTTTCGTGTATTCTCAAAGACATGGCTGCAAACAACAAATCAATAGTAATCGGTTCAGACCACGGTGCGGTCGAGCTGAAAACACGGATCAAGACGTATCTCGAGAAGAAAGGATACACGGTAGATGACTTGGGAACTCACGGGACCGACTCTGTGGACTACCCTGATTCGAGCAGAGACGTCTGCGAAGCTTTCCTTACGGGAAAATACGATTGTGGCGTCGTGTTGTGCGGGACCGGAATCGGCGTTTCCATCGCCGCAAACAAGATCAAAGGTATCAGATGCGCCCTCATCCATGATCCCTTTACCGCCGAAATGGCAAAGGCCCACAATAATGCCAATATCATCGCTCTGGGCGGACGGGTGGAGTACGCGCATCCGGTGGAGTCGATACTCGACGCATATCTCGCCGCAGATTTCGAGGGCGGAAGACATTCGCGAAGGATCGGCAAAATAACCGATTTGGAGGGACGGCGTTAGCCAACAGCCTGTCAGGGCGTTTCCACTATCGCCGGCAACGGCACGGAATCCGGGCTCTCGGCTACGCTTTTGAAATAACGTAGCCGCTGGAGAAACCGTTGGATAAAGACGCACTCTTCACCGTAATCCCGGGGGAATTCAAAAAACGTATACCATCCGTCTCCCGATCCATACAGGTAGTGGATGATCTGATCATCGGTAATGAACCACACCGCGTCATCACCGCAGCGTCGGGTGACCCAGTCCGACGGAACGACGATGTCTTCTTCAGTGTACCGGACGGTGATTGAAAACTCACCATCTTCATATACACCCTGGTAATGACCAATGGCGTTCGCCGGCAATATGAGGATACCGTAGCGTCTGACCGGGCCTGATTCAAGCAATGCGGGGCCGGAAGACGCGCTTGTCTCATTCCGCGCGGCTTCTTCCCCCGCTTCCGGCACAGTATCGGCTTGAGGGAGCTGCGCCTGTTCGGAACCGCCGCAGGCGCAATGCAGGAGTGCGGTATAGAGGCAAATGAGCGATAGACGCCGGGAGAGGCTCTTATTCAACGGTGACGCTTTTTGCAAGGTTCCTCGGCTGATCGACGTCGCGCCCGAGCTTCCGGGCGCAGTAGTAGGCGAACAACTGAAGCGGCACAACCATAAGGAACGGATAAAGGATATCGTTGGCCTTCGGCACATAGATAATGTCGTCGGCGATTTCATCGATATCACCGTGCCCGTTGACGGCAAGGGCGATAATCTTGCCCTTCCTGGCCTTTACTTCTTTCATGCTGGTGATGACCTTGTCCCGCAGCCTGTCGTCGGGAACGAGGAACATGCTTGGGGTTTCTTCATTGATCAGTGCTATCGGGCCGTGTTTGATCTCCGCGGCGCTGTACCCTTCCGCGTGAATATAGGATATCTCTTTCAGTTTCAGCGCGCCTTCAAGAGCGACCGGATAGTTCAGGCCTCTACCCAGGAACAGAAAGTTGCCGTGGGCACAATATTTGTGTGCAACCGTCTTGATCGCGTCCGCGTTGGATAGGACCTGCGCAATAAGACCGGGCAGAGACTCGATCGCTTCGAGTATCCTTGAACCTGCCTCAAAAGAAAGATGTCTCATCCTTGCCATAAGAAGGGTGAACAGATAAAGAGCGGTGAGCTGCGAAGTGAAGGCCTTTGTCGATGCCACCGCGATTTCGGGCCCCGAATGGATGTAAACGCCGCCGTCGGATTCCCGCGGAATCGTCGAACCCACGACATTGCAGATTCCCAGCACCCTTGCTCCTTTGCGTTGGAGCTCCCGCATGGCGTAGAGCGTGTCGGCGGTCTCTCCGGACTGGGATATCACAAAATGAAGCGCGTTCCGTTCCACGACCGGATTTTTGTAACGTACTTCCGAGGACAACTCGGCGGTGCTCGGGATCCTCGCCACCGTTTCGAGGAGATACGCCGCCACCATGGCCGCATGATAGCTGGTTCCTGTCGCGACAAGCTTCACCCTTTCGACGTTCAGAAGCTCGCTGCTGGTCATATTCAGTCCGCCGAGATGTCCCGTCGCGATCTCCTTGTCAAGGCGGCCCTTCATCGCCCGTTCCACCGACAGCGGCTGCTCAAAAATCTCCTTCTCCATGTAAGTGGGAAAGCCGCCCTTCTCTATCTCCTGCAGCTCCCAGTCGATGTGCTCTATTTTTTTTGTTATTGCTCTGTCGGTCACATCAGATGTCGTGTACCCGTGGGCGTCTATTCTCACGATTTCACCGTCTTCGAGATAGACCGCCTGCCTTGTATAGCTCATCATCGCTGTCACGTCGGAAGCAAGAAACATCTCATCGTTTCCTATGCCAAGTACCAGCGGCGAGCCATTCCTTGCGCCGATGATCACTCCCGGCTCGTCGGCGTGAACGCATGCGATCCCATAGGTACCCTTGAGAAGCGGCGCCGCAAGCTTAACGGCCTTTTCCAGATCCCCCGTATACAGCGAGGATACCAGGTGGGCAATCACCTCCGAATCGGTGTCGCTCTTGAAAACATGTCCGTCTGATTGAAGTTTCTCCTTGAGCACCGAGTAATTCTCGATTATCCCGTTATGGACAATAGAGATGTTTCCTGAGCAGTCGCTATGCGGATGGGCGTTTTGATCGTTGACCTCGCCGTGGGTGGCCCAGCGGGTATGACCGATACCGTAGGTTCCCTTCAGGTCGACCGGGACAATCGACCGCAACTCCCGGATTTTCCCCTTGCATTTCACGGTTGTCAGGCAGCCCCCTTCGCCGACGCAGATGCCGGCACTGTCATATCCCCGGTATTCGAGCCGTTTCAAACCCTCAAGAAGAACTTCAGAGGCTTGTTTGACTCCGCAGTATCCGACTATTCCACACATATATCCTTCCTTTGCTTCATTTCAGGTGATCGCTCCCGCGCCTTCGGCGATCTTTGCAAGTGACGGTCTATCGGCCAGGAAGAGATGGCCTTCCTTTGCCGTGATGATTCCCTTCAGCGCCAGCTCTCTGAAAAAGTCCATCACTTTGTCCTGAGAAATCTCCAGACCGTAAGAAAAATCCCGTGCCAGTTTGTGCACCTCGAGGGAAGCCTTTTCCATGCCATTCTCGGCAAAAGAGTGGTAAAGGCTCAAGGCGATGAGGTCCTTGTCGTTTCGCTTCACCAGGTGCTGTATCTGCGTATTCGCCGCCTGCAGCCGCCTGCATAATTTGTCGATGACGTTAAGAGCAATTCTGGCGTTCTTCGCAATCATACCCAGGAACCCCGGCCTGTCAAAAGCAAGCAAGCGGACGGTCCCGGCAGCCGTCGCGGTCGCGGTCCGGCGTACGCGGTTCACGATTGCCATTTCCCCAAAGAAATCACCTTTCCCGAGAACCGCGAGGATGTGCTCCTTGCCTCCCATCATCTTGCTTATGCGGACGCTCCCCTCCTGGATGATATACATCTGATCACCTTCCTCACCCTCTTGAAAGATGACCCTGCCTGAGTCATAGACGGTGCCGTATTTGTCAAACAGCGTTCTTGCATTCGCCATGGTCAGCTCCAAAATCCTTCGTCATATTCCGTGAATCAAGAATCATTTCTTTTCGTTCATCGTCAGTATACTGCCATTATCGGAGGATTTGATGAGTTTCTTGCCCCTGAAGCTTGGGTGTCTGATGCTGCCGGCCATGTTGCTGCGTTGCGGTCCTTTTCCTGATCTGAGAGGTATCGCAGCGGGAGACCTCGAACCTCCGGTATTTCTGGGTGCCGAATCAACCGGCCCGTATTCGGCGCTCTTCAGATTCAGCGAACCTGTGACTCCTGTCACCGGCAGCATGGCGCTCGAACCTACTATACAGCCATCCGCGGTTTCATGTACAGACAACGATGTCCTCCTAACGTTCGGGAAGGTGCTCACGCCGGGGTTCCCCTATTACGTTGAATCAACGGTGGCCGACCGGGCCGGTAACCGGCTGAGATTTATCACCCACTTCTACGGCTTCAATCCGCGGGTTCCGCATATCGTTATCAATGAGTTTATCACACAGGGAAGCGGGTCTCATCCCGATGTAGTCGAGCTGCTCGCGCTCAAAGACGGGAATCTCTCCGGCGTCTGCGTCGTTGAAGGGACCAAAGGAGCGTGGACCGACAGATGCGTTCTGCCTTCTACTGAGGTGACCGCGGGAGATTTCATACTCGTCCACTTCAAGCCTGACGGAACAGCCGTCGAGATAGATGAAGTTGCGGAACCAGGCGCCTCAGGCGGCAAAGACGCTTCCCCAACCGCCTGGGATTTCTGGGTAATTGGCGGTAACGGTCTGTCGGGTAACAACGGTGTTATCGCGGTGTACGATAAGCCTGAAGGCAGGCTGCTCGACGCGGTGCTCTACAGCAACCGGACTTTCTCCTCGGACGAGAATTACAGGGGATTCGGCTCAAAAGACCTGATGCTGTGCGCGGATGAGCTCGCCGCCGAGGGTGGATGGATGTTCGAAGGGGAACAGATCACCCCCGAGGACGGAGTAAACCCGGAAGTGTCGACGGCCACGCGTTCAATCTGTCGTTCGTCGTCTTCAGGAGACTCGAATTCCAGGGTAGACTGGCACATTACACCCACAGGCGGGGCGAGCTTTGGAGCAGTCAATACCGATGAGGTATATCCGGAGCCGGAATAGGTGAATGGCTCAGAGGCGACGGCAGACCACATGCAGCGGGCGCGGCTGTCAGACTGCCGGGAGGCCGCTCATGCAGCCTGCTAAATGAACTCGGTGAAGACCGCCTCAATCATCGCCTTTGATCCCGCGCCGACCTGCTTGTTCACAACCTCGCCGTTCTTGAATAGCAGAAGCGTGGGAATGCTGATAATACCGAACTGGGAAGCGAGCTCGCCTTGCTCGTCGACATTCACTTTGGCTACCTTCAATTTTCCGCTCTGCTCTTCAGCAATCTTCTCGAGAAAAGGCGCTACCATCTTGCAGGGGACGCACCATTCGGCCCAGAAATCCGCAAGCACGGGAATATCCGACTTCAGGACCTCGGCTTCAAAATTATCGGCGGTCACTTCTACTTCAACACTCATACACACTCCTTATCGCGGCTTGGCTTTGAGATCTTTGAGGCGAAAATCCTCGAGCAAAGTATGCACATATCCAAGCAGATTATCTACGTTCTTCTGCTCGTAGCTTTGCAGGTTACCGGACTCCTTCATTTCTTTGAGAACATCAGAAAGATCGTGAAGAAAAAAGGCGGCTTCAAGCAGGCATTTCTTCCCTTCTTTTTCTATTTCAAGCCCGTTCCGGGGCACCCAGTCGAAAAGCGACCGGTACCTCGATAATCTTGGCGGCAGGCCGTCTGCGGTGGGTCTGCACAGGCCGATTATCCGTTGTTCCAGCCGCATCCGCGGGCTCAATACGCTTGCGGTATAAGCCGAACGCATGTATTTTTCAACATCCGGCCAGTATTGCCGTTCAAGAGTAATCAGGCAACCGAAGAGTCGTTCCACTTCTTCAGAAGCGTCAGCGTGTATCTGCAGTGGAGGGTATTTTACGATTCGCCTTCTGTTTTCTTCGAGTATTCTGTCTGCGTAACTCTTGCTTTCTTCCTTCTGCACCTTTGCACGAAGTGCTTTTTGCTCTTCGGCGTTGATACGGTCCTGCTCTTTTTTGATGAGCTCTTCTACGGCGGTCATCTCCGCGTGCAGGAACAGGGCAAGCTCAAGCCTTGCCCGCATGGCCTGAATATACCGCTCCTCGAATGAATCGAGAGCAGACCTCTCTTTCATAAACTGGACCATGTAATCGCCATAACGCTTTCTTATTTTGTCAACGGCGGAGCGTATTTCAGAATCACTCAGTCTTTTCCGTTTCAACGGTGGCTCCATCCTCAAGCAACGAACGTACCTTGCGCTTCACCGACTCGTACACCTGCTTGCCGTCTTTGACCGCCTCTGCGATAGCCCTTACGATTTCAGAACCGACGATCAGCACGTCAGCGTGAACAGCAAGGCTGATCACCTGAGCGCGCGTCTCTATTCCAAATCCCGCAAAAACCTGTTTTCCAGTTCCCCGCAATCTGGCAAGCGAAGAGAACACCGTCTCGTCGATTTCAGTACGGCTGCCGGTGATCCCTACCCGTAATGCAGCATACAAATATGCAGGATTCTGAGCAAGTATCTCGCTGAGCCGGGCTTCCGATAGTGCCGGCGGAACAACCGGCACGATATGCACTCCCTCGGCCGCACCTATCTGAAACAGTCCTTCGTCGTACCCCGGCATGAGATCCGGGATGATCAGGCCTTCCACGCCACAGCGGCCCGCTTCGCGTACAAACGGCCGCACACCCTTTGCGTACACAACGCTCGCGTAGCTCATGACAAACACCGGGATATCGGAAATCGATTTGATTCGCTTGATCAATTCGAACCCGTTCTTGACTCGAAACCCTGCATTGAGCGCCGCCATGCAGGCGGCCTGAATCGGCAGCCCGTCGGCCGAAGGGTCGCTGAAGGGAAACTGCACTTCCAGGAAGCCCGCCCCGCCGTCTATGAGACCGCGGGCTACCTCAAAATCGGTCCCGGCGTTGGGATAGCCGGCAATCATGTGGGTCATGAGGCATATATTTTTATCGGGACTCACAGCGCGCCGCCTCCGCCTTTAAGAACTCCGCCCAGTTTGCCGCGCCAAGCTCTCTCGCCGCGATAAAAAGGTCCTTGTCTCCCCTGCCGGACATATTGATGACAACGCTCCGGTCCTTCGGCCAACTTCGCGCGATTTTCATCCCCGCCGCTCCGGCGTGGGCCGACTCGAGGGCGAATACGATTCCTTCGGTCGCGGCAAAGAACTTCAGTGCTGCCAGCGCCTCGGAATCGGTGGCGGTAAGAAACTCGATCCTGCCGGCTTCTCCAAGCGCGGCAAGCTGCGGCCCGACGCCGGGGTAATCGAGCCCGGCGGAAACCGAATGCGTAGGCAGCACCTGCCCATCGTCGTCGAGGAGAAAAAGGCTTTTGTATCCGTGAACGATGCCGGGCCGGCCTTCACCACTCAAGCGTGACGCGTGATTCCCGGCGCCGCGGCCACGGCCTCCCGCCTCGACTCCGACGAGCCGCGGGGTGGTTTCTTCAATGAACGGCGAAAAGAAACCGATTGAGTTCGATCCGCCTCCGACGCATGCGACCAGCGCTTCAGCATTGACACCGGCTTCTTCCAGTTGTTGCCTGGTCTCCCGGCCGATTACAGACTGAAACTCCCGCACCATATCCGGATAGGGAGAAGGTCCCAGGGCTGAGCCGAGAAGATAGTGGGTGCTTGTGAAGGACGAGGCCCAGTCTCTCAGCGCCTCGTTTACCGCATCTTTGAGCGTTCGGGACCCGGAGCCGACGGGCACCACCGTCGCGCCGAAGAGCTCCATCCAGAACACGTTGGGCCGCTGTCTGTCGATATCGACTTCCCCCATGTAGACGACACATTCGAGTCCCAGCCTTGCGCATACCGCCGCGGCTGCAAGCCCGTGCTGCCCGGCGCCGGTTTCGGCGATGATCCGCCGCTTCCCCATCCGCCTGGCAAGGAGCGCCTGGCCCACCACGTTGTTGACTTTGTGAGCGCCGGTGTTCGCGAGACCTTCGAGCTTGATGTAGATCCTGCCGCCGCCGATCCGGGCGGTCGCGTTCTCTGCGTAGAGCAGCGGAGTGGGCCGCCCGATATACTCGCGCCGGATACGGTCAAGCTCTTCGCGGAAGCTGTTGTCCGCTATGGCGGCCTTGTAAGCCTCCTCAAGCTCGGCCAGAGGGCCGTGAAGGACTTCCGCGACGTAACGGCCTCCGTAGGGGCCAAAAAAATCGTTGTACACTTTCACCTAAAGCTTCCTCACTTCGTCAAAAAAACGCCGCAGCTTGTCAGCGTCCTTGCGGCCCGGCGCCGCTTCAACACCGCTTGAGACATCCACAAGCTCAGGGTGGTGCCGCTTCACAACATCCGCGATATTACCGGCGTTGAGGCCGCCGGCCAGCCAAAGCGGTCTCATCTTTGCCGCTTGCTCCACGATACCGGCGGCGACCTGTACGCCTGTCCCACCCGCTGTCCCGGGCAGAGAAGCGTCTATGAGCACCCGCGGGCAGTGGTAACTCTCAATCGTTTCCGCCTCCGCGGCGGTGGCGGGATGAAGGGCTTTGTAGTATGGAAAAGCTTTCCGGTAGCATTCTTCCGGTTCCTCGCTGCCGTGGAACTGCACGGCGTCGATAAGGCCCTCCTCCAGAAGCTCGAAAGCATCGCCGCCGCGATCAGGCGGGTCCGTGGACACAACGACACCCACACGCACCGGTTCGTCCGGTCGTCTTGCGCCCAACGACCGCAACAGTCCCGGATCGGCCCTTCGCGGCGAACGGGCGAATACGAAGCCGAGCGCGTCGGCGCCCAGATCGATCGCCGCCTCCACGTCGCCGGCATGGGTCAAGCCGCAGATTTTTACACGAGGGCGGATCTCGCCGCGTTGGCGTCCGCGGTGATCATACAGGTCGGCCCAGAACGCTCCGCCCCCCGCCTCCTTGCCGCGAACGATCTCAGGTATCAGCGCCGCGTTACGCACAACCGCCTCGCCCACAAGCAGACAGTCAAACCCCGATGCGGAAGCGAGCCGGGCGTCTTCCTCACCCCGTATTCCCGATTCGTAAACCAGCTTTGGACCCCAGTCCAGCCCGGCCTTCAATGCGATAGGGCGGATGGGATCAACGGCAAAGGTTTCGAGGTCCCGGCTGTTGATTCCTACGAGCGAAGGCGCAAAAAGCCGGACCTTTTCGATATCCGCGTCGTCGTGCACCTCTACCAGCGCCGCCATTCCAAGGTCAACGGCGTGCCTGTGCATCTCAAGCAGCGTGCGGCTGTCGAGAATCGATGCAATCAGCAAGACCGCATCCGCCCCGGCGCGATAGGAAATCTCTATATCTTCCTGATCCATAAGGAAATCTTTCCTCAATACCGACAGGTGAGGGAACGCGCGTTTGATTGCGATGAGGTCCCCGAGAGAACCTGAGAAATGGTCCTCCTCGGTGAGCACCGACACCGATGTAATCCCCGCGCCGGCGTACAGCGAAACCTGCTTGAGCGGATCGAGACCCGAAGAGATATCGCCCCTGGACGGCGAGCGTCGCTTCACTTCACAGATGACACCGGGAGCGGCGCCGAAGGGAACGAGCGGCGTTTGACGTCTTGCGGGAATAACGGCGCCGAGGGAATGCCCCTCGCCTCTTATCCGCCTCCGCCTGTTCGCGACGATCGCATCCCTGATATTCATGCGAAGCGGTCCTTTGCGAGCTCCCGCGAAGTCTCCACCACCTCTTTCAGCTTGCGCCGCACCGCGCCGGAAGCGAGCGCTTCCTTTGCCGCCTCGTACCCGGAGCGGAGGTCATCCGCAATCCCGGCGACAACCAGGGCGGCAGCGGTATTCACGGCAACGGACTCCCGGATCGCGGCGGGGCCGCCGCCGTTCAGAAGCGCCATCGCGATTTGTGCGTTGTCCGCCGGTGCCCCTCCCTTCAGATCATCAGGACCGAAAGGTTCGATGCCGAAGACGGATGGTTCGATGGTTCGATCACGCAAGACTCCGGATTCGTCGACGCTCACCACCCGTGTCGGGCCCGTAACCGATACCTCATCAATTCCATCGGCCCCATGGACAATCATCGCGCGCTTGATGCCGAGCATCGCCGCCGCTTCGGCCATGGGCAGACAGAGATCATCGTCGTACACGCCGATCAGCTGAAACGAAGCTCCCGCCGGGTTTACCAGAGGCCCGAGCAGGTTCATGATCGTTTTGATCCCAAGATCACGCCTGACCGGTGCCGCATATTTCATTGCCCCGTGATAGAGGGGCGCGAAGAGAAAGGCAAACCCGGTTTTCTCGATCAGTTTCTCGGTTCTCGCGGGCGGAAGATCGATGACCATTTCCAATTCTCTGTAAAAATCGGCGCTCCCGGACAGCGAGCTCACCGCGCGGTTCCCGTGTTTCGCAACCACCGCTCCGCACGCGCTGGCTGCCAGTGCGCTCATTGATGAGATATTGAAGGTACCCAGGCCGTCGCCGCCTGTCCCGCAGGTATCGAGCACATCGCCGTTGACCCGGAGGGGCGTTCGCTTTTCACGCAACACCGAAGCGCAGCCGGCGATCTCGTCGGAGACGATCCCCTTCGAGTTCAGCGCGATGAGATAGGCGGCGATCTGTGATTGGTTGAGGGCCCCCTCGGTGAGCTCCCGCATGAAACCCGCCGCCTCATCCCGGGTCATGTCTTGTCTGTGTATTACCTTGTTGAGAAGCTGCTTGTGCGCAAGGGGCTCGCGTCTGTAGTTGAGAAAGTTCCGCAACACTTCGCGACCGTAATCCGAGGCAACCGATTCCGGATGGAACTGCACACCCTCGATGGTGTGCTTGATGTGCCGCACCCCCATGATCTCACCGTCCGAGCTCCAGGCGGTCACTTCGAGCTCGGCGGGAACGGTGTGGCTGTCGATGACGAGGGAGTGATACCGCGTGAAGGTGGAAGGAGAAGGGATCGTCCTGAACAGCCCCCGGCCGTCAAGGCCGATGGTGTCCGTTTTTCCGTGGACGATGCGCTCAGCCTGCACGATAGTGCCGCCGAAAGCGTATCCGATGGCCTGGCAACCGAGACAGATACCGAGGATCGGTGTCTTGCCGGCCATCCTTTTTATCACGTCAACCGAAACGCCCGACTCCTCAGGCCTCCCCGGCCCCGGTGAAATGACGATGCTTTCCGGCGCCAGTGCTTCGATCTCTTCCACACTCACCGTATCGTTTCTGAACACTCGTATTTCGGTGTCCGTAAGCTCCGACAGATACTGGTAGATGTTGTAGGTGAACGAATCGTAATTGTCCAGCAGGATTATCATGACCGTCCTCCCACCCCGATTGAAGCCAGGAGAGCTCTCAGTTTCTGGTTCGTCTCCTCGTACTCTTTGACCGGATCGGAATCGTAGACGATCCCGGCGCCCGCCTGAAGCACCAGATTGTCTCCCTTTTTCAAGGCGCTTCTGATGGTAATGCAGGTGTCGAGTGAGCCGTCGGGCTCAAGATACCCCACAAGGCCGGCGTAGAATCGCCGCGGTTCGGTTTCGATGGCGTCGATTGTCTCTATCGCCCGTATCTTTGGCGCCCCTGAGACCGTTCCTGCGGGAAAGGTAGCCCTTACGGCGTCGACACCGGTTTGCCCTGGCTTTAGATCCCCTCTCACCCGGGAGAAGATATGCATCACGTGGGAATACCGTTCCACGCCCATCAATTCGTCCACTCGTACGGATCCCGGCTTGCAGATCCTGCCCAGATCGTTACGCGCCAGATCCACGAGCATCAGGTGTTCCGCACGTTCCTTCTCGTCCGACAGGAGCTCCCGCTCGAGCGCCTTGTCCTCTTCACTTGTTCTCCCTCTTCTTCTTGTTCCGGCAAGCGGATGGATATACCCCACTCCTTCTTTTACTTTTACATGTACTTCCGGCGAAGATCCGAAGAGCTGATACTCGCCGAAGTTCAGGTAGAACAGATACGGTGACGGATTAGTAGAGCGCAGGTTCTTATACGCCTCCAGCGGGAGTATCGAAGACTTCACATAGATCCGACGCGAAAGAACACCCTGCAAGAGGTTCCCGCGGATGATTTCCTGCCTCACCTTTTCGACACCCTTCAGGAACTCCTCCCGGTCAATTCCTTCGTTGATTATCTCGGCGGGATGGTGTTGCGTTTCAGGCGCCAGGTAGGTGAAATCAAGGTCATTGAGCTTCAATTCGATATTCGCCAGGGCGGCGTCCAGGTCGATCTCGTGCTCGTGGTAGTTCAACCCCATGAGGTAGATGACATCGGTGTAGTGGTCGAAAATGACGTAGACGTGACCAAACAGAAACTCCGCGTCAGGTAAATCGAGGAGATCACGCTTCTTCCGGAATCTGATGGTGTCGCAGAATCGGGAGAACTCATAGGAAAGGTAACCCACTCCACCGGCAGGCAGCGGCAGATCCTGATGAAGCGGCGGCTGCTGTCTCGCAAAATAGAGGAGGACATCGAGGATGTCTTTTCCTCCGCTTTTTATTGAGTAACGTTTGCCGTCGCGCTTCATGAAAATCAGATCGTCCTGCTGCACGATTCTGAAAGCTTCATCCACCATCAGTATCGAATATCGTTCCTTTCCCTTCTGAAACGAGGACGATTCGAGAATGACTCTGGCGTTGAGCTTCCGCGCGAGGGTGAAGGGGGTGAAGCGTTCCCCGGCCACCGCTCTCAAAATACCGTCATGGCGAAGAGTCTCGCTTTTTTCAATGATGGTCGTCTTTGGCACTGCAATCTCCTTAAAAAAAACCATGGAAGCCCGAGGCCTCCATGGTTCGCTATCCATCGAGCAGCCGGGGTGTCAAACGCCGGAGGCCATTCTCACGCGGCAAGCGCGCGCTGCAAGAAATCGCGTGTTTCTATATGTAGAAACATTCATGACGGTGAAAATAACAGGGACGTGGGCATCTGTCAAGTAAGAGAAGGAAAAAAACTGATCATGTTGAAGGAAATCGCGGCCCGCCGGCGGCGGACCGCGGTGGCGCTTTTGCTGACCTAGGTCAGACTGTCTCGAAAACCTTTTCTTCGTCTTCGACACCGATCTCGTCGGAGACGCCATCTGCTTCGGCGTCATCCTTCTTGGTAAAGACGGGCTTGAACTCGACATGTTCAGCCACAATTTTGACTTTGCTCCTTGGGTTACCTTCCTGGTCCTGCCATCTGTCCTGTTTGAGCCTCCCGACAACTCTCACTCCCCTGCCTTTTTCCAGATACTCGGCGCAACTTTCGGCGAGCTTTGCCCAGGCTTCGACATCAAAGAAGGAGACCTCCTTCTGATACTCCTCGTCCTGTTTGTAGAAACGGTTCGAAGCGACGCTGAACGAGCAGACCGGCGTACCTTTGGGCGTGGATTTGAGCTCCGGGTCCCTGGTAAGGTTTCCCTCGATAAGGATTGAATTGAGACTGTTCATGGTTTCCTCCATGTGC
>JAFGHN010000125.1 GCA_016930115.1 Spirochaetales bacterium
AGGCGGAAGCTCGAGAAGGGGTTCGCCTTTCCCCGTGATACCGATTGGCAGATAGAGTTTGAGGCGAACTTTCCATACGAAGAGACCGAAGACCAGATCCGGTGTATCGAAGAGGTGAAGCTGGATATGGAAAAACCCGAGCCCATGGACCGGCTCGTGTGCGGCGACGTCGGGTACGGCAAGACCGAAGTGGCCATGCGCGCGGCGTTCAAGGCGGTATCCGGCGGGAAACAGGTGGCTTTTCTCGCGCCAACGACGATTCTCACCGAGCAGCATTACGAAAATTTCTGCGAACGGTTCTCCCAGTACCCTGTCAAGGTCGAGATGATCTCGCGTTTTGTGCCAAAGCCTTCTCAGCGGAGAATACTTGCAGCCCTCGGCCGGGGCGAGGTTGATATTCTCATTGGGACGCACAGGATTCTGCAAAAGGATGTGCGGTTCAAGAACCTCGGATTGCTTATCGTGGACGAGGAGCAGCGCTTTGGTGTCAAGGACAAGGAAAGGCTGAAGGAGCTCAGGACGAATGTCGACTGTCTCACGCTTTCGGCCACGCCGATACCGCGGACGCTTCACATGTCACTTCTAAAACTGAGGGACATGTCGCTTCTTACCACGCCGCCGCACAACAGGCGACCGATCGAAACGTATATACGCGAGTTTGACGAGCAGGTGGTTGCGGAGGCTATCAGACAGGAAATGGGGAGGGGCGGACAGGTTTTCTACCTTCACAATCGCGTCGAGACGCTCGACAATATCAGAATGTTTGTCCAACGGCTTGTACCGGAAGCGCTTGTGGAGGTGGCCCACGGTAAGCTCAAAAGCGAATCCCTCGAGGAAATCATGCACCGTTTCATCCATGGCGGTTTTCAGGTGCTCGCGTCCACCACGATAATCGAAAACGGTATAGATATCCCGAATGTGAATACGATCATTATCGACAGGGCGGACATGTATGGTATCTCGCAGCTCTACCAGCTACGGGGCAGGGTAGGGAGGTCCGACAGGCTCGCCTATGCGTACCTGCTCTATCCCACGGAGCGCGCGCTGAGCGAGCTGGCAATGAAACGGCTTCAGATCATATCGGACCACACCGAGCTCGGATCGGGCTTCAAGGTGGCTCTCAAGGACCTGGAGGTACGGGGAGCCGGCAATCTCCTCGGCCGGCAGCAGCACGGCGATATTCTTTCCGTCGGATTCGACATGTACCTCCGGTTGCTGGACGAAGCCATTACCGAGTTGAGCAAAGAAGAACGGGATGAATCTCCGGAAGTATACCTCGAGCTGGACTACTCCGGGTACATTCCGGATCAATACATACGCGAGCCGGTAGAAAAGATGGAAGTGTACAAAAAGATAGCGGCGGTCACCTCTGAGGAAGAGTTGGAAGGAGTTTTCGCCGAGATCACTGACAGGTTCGGTCCGTTGCCCGATGAAGTACGGAGCCTTCTTTCGCTGGCGGAAATTCGTATCCTCTGCAGGAAGTTGAGGATTAGCACGCTCAAGGAGAGAAACGGAGTGGTCGCGGTGGAGTTCTCGCGCATTGCGGATATTTCCATTGATAAAGCGATGCGGCTTATCAAGGAAAGCAACGGCGCGGTGATGCCCGATCCCAGGCATCCCAATATCTTAAAGCTCAAGGTGGGGCAGGTTGGCCTCACGGAAAAATCGGAATTCCTGAAAGAGCGACTGGAAGCATTGGTGTGACCGAAGAGCGAAGGATAAAGAGTTACGTAATACGCGGCGGCAGAATGACCGAGGGCAGGAAACGCGCGCTGGCCGAGCTCTACGGTATCTACGGCCTCCAATTCGGCAGGAACTACATCGATATTTCCGCATTGACCCCCCCCGGGCGCTCTCCGGAACGCGTCGTGGCCGAGATCGGGTTTGGCACCGGAGAAGCGACGGTATCGCTCGCCGCAGAAAATCCGGATACGCTTTACATAGGGATCGAGGTTTTCCCCGCGGGGGTAGGCACTATTCTGCGGGAAATCCACGAACGCGGCATCCGCAACATCAGAGTGATCAGATACGACGCCGCCGAAGTGGTCCGCTGGATGCTGCCTGAATCGAGCATCGACGGATTCCACATCTTCTTCCCGGACCCGTGGCCGAAAAAGAAGCATCACAAACGGAGGCTGCTGAACACGGAATTCCTGGAGCTCCTCCTTGAAAAAATGAAACCCGGCGGCTATCTCTACGTGGTAACCGATTGGGATGATTACGCTGCGCAGATTTCTGCCGCCTGTGAAGGCATTGAGGGCTTTGAAAACACCTGGCCCATCCCGGCGCAGAGCCGGCGTCCTGCAACCAAGTATGAAAAGAAAGGCCTCGCGCAAGGTCGCCAGGTACGTGAGATATACTTCACAAAGAAATTGGTATAAATTGCATAAATATACTTGACAATTGCATAATTATGCATATTATAGTCCTGGATCACAAGGAGTGCACATGAACACGAAGGACACGGTATATCTCGAGAAATATGCGCCCACACTCTTAAACCACAACGGGTTTAACGAAGATGCCTATATCAAACACAACGTGAAGCGCGGCCTGCGCAACGAGGACGGCAGCGGCGTAGTCGTCGGACTCACGAACATCGGCGACGTGCACGGGTATATCATGGACGAGGGAATCCCCGTACCCGTCGAGGGACGGCTGCGGTACCGCGGTATCTCGGTCACGGATATCGTAAAAGGGTTTCAAGCGGAGAACCGCCACGGCTACGAAGAGGTCTGCTTTCTTCTGCTGTTCGGCCATCTGCCCAATCGGACAGAGTTGGCGGATTTTTGCTCGGTCTTAGGCTCCCGGAGAATGTTGCCCGACAACTTTAACGAAGATGTCATGCTCACCGCCCCGAGCCCGGATATCATGAACAAGCTGGCAAGCAGTGTTCTCGCCCTCTACGCGTATGACGAAGACGCGGAAAACAGGAACATCGAGAATATCTATGCGCAATGCGTCAACCTCATCGCGATTTTCCCGACGCTTGTCGCCTATGCGTACCAGGGCAAACGACACAACTACAACGATGAAAGCCTCTATATACACCGGCCGTCACCCCAGTGGGACACTGCGGAAAACTTTCTCAATCTTATCAGGCCGAGCATGAGCCACACCCCGCTGGAATCGGAGCTTCTCGATCTTTGCCTGGTCCTGCACGCCGAGCACGGAGGCGGTAATAATTCGGCCTTTACGATCCGCGTGGTTTCATCCACGGATACCGATACGTATTCCGCGGTCGCTGCCGCGATAGGCTCGCTGAAGGGTTCCCGGCACGGGGGCGCGAGCATAAAAGCCATGGAAATGATGAACAATATCAAATCCAACGTGACCAGATGGGATGATGAGAGCGAAGTCGCCGCGTATCTTGAAAAAATCGTAAAAAAACAGGCTTTTGACGGGACCGGGCTCATCTACGGCATAGGACACGCGGTATACACTCTCTCCGACCCGCGGGCGGTTCTCCTCAAAGAGCGACTCCGCCTTCTTGCAGCGCAGAAGGAGAGGGCGGATGATATGGCCATCTATGAGCTGGTGGAGCGGTTGGCGCCGCTGGTATTCGCAAAGGTGAAAAACTCGACAAAAAAGGTGGCGGCGAATGTGGACTTCTATTCCGGATTCGTTTACAGCCTGCTCGGCATTTCGGAAGAGCTCTACACCCCGATATTTGCCGTTTCGCGTATCGCCGGCTGGTGCGCCCACCGGATAGAGGAGATCATTTACGGCGGAAGGATCATCCGGCCGGCATACAGGAATGTATCCCAGCACAAGGAGTACGTCGCCATCGACCGGCGATAGTTTTTCTTACTCGTCGTTTTTCGCGGCCTTTGAGGCAGCGATTACGTCATCCGCAATTTTTCCCGATATCGGGCTGTAGTGGCTGAACTCCATCTCAAATGAGGCGGTTCCGGAAGTGATGGACCGGAGGTCAATCGAATATCTGAGCAGTTCTGCCTGAGGTACCTGAGCATCTATCTGGGTGATACCGCCGCCGACGGATTCCTGCCCGAGTACGCGTCCCCTACGCGAGCTCAAGTCCGATAGAATATCTCCGACGTATTCGTCGTTCGTGAAGACACGGAGATTGACCACCGGCTCCAGCAGTACCGGTTTCGCTTTTTCCATTGCCGCCATGAGCGCGCCTTTGGCCGCGAGCTTGAAAGCCATTTCGGACGAATCGACAGGGTGCTCCTTCCCATCGACTATCCTGGCGCCGATGCCGACAACCGGGTATCCGGCGAGTATCCCTGCCTCCATTCCTTCGACTATTCCCTTCTCAATACCCGGCATATAGCCTTTCGATACGGCCTGGCCTCTGATGCCGTTTTCGAACTTGTAATGCTCGCCGCTTTGCAGCGGTTCTATTTCGAGCACGACTCTTCCATACTGGCCATGGCCGCCGGTTTGCTTCTTATGAGTGTATTCGGAATCGGAAGGTTTGGTGATCGTTTCCCTGTACGGAACGCGGGGCACTTTCGTCTCGATTTCGATTTTTTGCTGTTCTTTGATACGGTCGAGAATCATGTTGATGTGAAGCTCACCCATCCCTGATATGACGGTTTGTTTGGTTTCACCGTTGTAGCTGATTGTGAAGGTCGAATCTTCCTCGGCTGCCCGCTGGAGCCAGTGATTCATCTTGTCTTCATCTTTCTTGTTCACCGCGGAAACCGCGAGAGAGTGGACCGGTTGGGGCACGGCGATTGGTTTGTACTTGATCACCGCATCTTGCGTACAGAGAGTGTCACCGGTCGTCACGGAGTCAAGTTTTGTAAGTATTCCGACATCTCCCGCGGCAAGCGACGTGGTTTCCACGAGCTTCTTGCCGACGATGCGGTAAAGCTTTCCAAGCCGCTGCTTTGTCATCTTGACCGAATTGTAGAGGTCACTGTCAGGAACCAGTGTGCCCGTCACTACTCTGACGTAGGACATCTTTCCTGAGAACTGATCGATACTTGTTTTGAAACAGAGACAGGAGGGGTGCCCTTCATTGCCTATGTGGACATCGGTTTCGTTTCCGTCATTGCCCTGTGCTTTTTCGATTGTGACTGCGGGGGATGGCGCCGCAGCGCAGATGAAGTTGAGAAGCGGCAAAATGCCGTTGGCAGATTCCGCCGCGCCGCAGAAAACGGGTACAAACTTGTTCGCTGCAAAAGCCGCCGCGAGTCCTTTTCTGATTTCATCCTCGGCAAGGGTTTCTTGCTCAAAGTACTTTTCCATTAAAGCGTCGTCGCCTTCCGCCGCCGCTTCTATCAGCGCCGAGCGGTAGGTCGCAACGTCATCTTTCATGTCATCGGGCACGTCAACAGCTTTTTCGACGCCTGAATCAGGGACGAGGTATGCCTTCTCCGCGATGAGATCTACAACTCCCTTGTACCCTTCGCTTCCCGCGATAGGGATCGAGACAGGCACAAACGTGTGGGTGGCAAATTTCTGGCGCATATCCGCGAGGGGTTGCTCAAAGTCTGCCCGTTCCCCATCAAGCTTATTGACAAACACCATCCGTGGTTTATTCCGGGTATTGAGTCTTCTCCAGAGTTTCAACGTCTCGATTTGGACGCCTTCCTTTGCCCCCATTATCACCACGGCGGACTCGGTGATTCTGAATGCAGCAGCTACTTCCCCGACAAAGTCCGATGCGCCGGGAGTGTCCATTATATTGATCAGACGGCCCTGGGTTTCAATGTATCCAAGGGCAAGATGGACCGAGGTTTTTCGCTCTATTTCTTCATCGGTATAATCGCTTACTGTCTTGCCGGACGCGACGGTTTCGGGTCGTGATATGGTGCCGCCGGCAAAAAGCATGTTTTCGAATAGTGTAGTCTTTCCGGTGCTTCCGTGTCCTACAATGGCAATATTTCTAATGGCGTCGGTATCGAAGCTCATGGCAACTCCTCTCGCAACCTGTCTGGGATTGAGTATCTTAGTTTTTCATAAATCGAGTGTCAATATGAATTAAAGGGGACACGTATGCTACAAACCCCCTTCCTTCTTTCTGAAATGCGAAAATTCCATGGCGAAGGTCCCGCGCCCCTGCGTCATGCTTCGCAACGCGGTTGAATAACCGAACATTTCAGCCAAAGGGGCCAACGCACGTATATGATCAACCGCCGATCTTCTCTCAAGGCTTGAAATCGTGCAATTTCTCGATGTAAGGTGACTCATCACTTCGCCGACAAAGTCTTTCGGCGTCATCACATCCACATGCATCACCGGCTCGAGTAGTATCGGAGACGCCTTCCGGCATGCCGCGTCAAGCCCGAGAGAACCGGCCGCTTCGAAGGCTATCGCCGTTGAATGGAGCTGATCATAGACGGCGCTCACGAGCACTGCCTCCACATCGTACAGAGGGTATCCGTACATGACGCCGGATGAAAATCCCCCTGTAACGCCGCGTTCAACCGCGTCGATGAGCTCCCGCGGAAGATCATCCTTGGTGACTTCGCTGGAAAAGCGGTTGCCGCTGCCGCGTTCCAGCGGGGCCACACGCAGAGTTATCTCGGCGGTATTCTCTTTGCCTGCAAGGACGCGATGATACTTTTCGGTATGCACGACGGTTTTTGTAATCGACTCCCGGTAGGTAACCTGCGGTTTGCCCACATGGGCTACAATTTTGAAATCATCTATGATTCTTGTTACAAGGACGTCGAGATGAAGCTCTCCCATCCCTGATATGACAAGCTGGCCTGTTTCTTCGTCATCTTTGACCAGGAACGTTGGATCTTCCATTTTGAGCAGATCCAGTGTTGCTTTGAGTTTGTCCCGCTCGGCGAGGGTTTGTGGCTCGATTGCCACCGATATGACGGGCTCCGGAAAATGCATACGCTCGAGGATAACCTGGTGGTTTTCGTTTCCAATCGTATCACCGGTCTGAGAAAACTTGAAACCTATCGCCACAGCGATGTCTCCAGCGCCGACGCTGTCGAGCTGTTCGTATCGGTTTGCATGCATCCGCAGGAGCCTAGTGATTCTTTCTTTTTTCTTTTTATCGATATTCAAAACCGCGGAGTTCTTTTTTATGATACCGGAATAGACGCGGATGAACGAAAGATAGCCGGCCTCTCTGTCCGCCTGAATTTTGAATACCAGAGCCAGCGCCGGTGCCGATGGATCGACCGGCACATCCACGGTTTCTTCGGTTTTGACAAGAATGCCCTTGATCGGCGGAACTTCCACTGGCGACGGAAGAAAATCGACTACGCCGGACAGTAACGGCTGCACCCCTATGTTTTTGAGCGAAGAACCGACCAATACCGGCGTGAAATGCCTCGCAATCGTCAGTTCCCTGATGACCTTTTTCAGCAGATCGAGGGGAATTTCCTTACCGTCGAGATACAGCTCGGTGACTTCATCGGAAAAATGAGAAATTGAGTCGATCATTTTCTGGCGCCACTCGGCTGCCAGATGCATCCTGCTTTCATCAATTGGGCGACAAGAATACTCGGTTCCCAGTGTCTCCTGATTCCATGTAATTTCCTGCATAGAAAGAAGGTCTATGACTC
>JAFGHN010000126.1 GCA_016930115.1 Spirochaetales bacterium
TTCAGGAGTATCGATACGGTGGAAGCAGGCGCACGGTAGAGTTTGAAATCAGGATCCTGCGCGAGTTGTTCGGCCGCGTCGATCTTGAGCCCGAACATGTAGAGGTCCATATTCCCGGCTTCCAGATCACGGGAAGCCCGGTCGACATCAAAAGCGCCGAAGGTGATCCTGTCGGTCGCCGGGCCGGGCTCGTCTCCGGACAACGTCTGCCCGTAGAGAAATGTTCCGCCTGAAAACAACGCCAACATGACCAGCGCGACGGCGGTTACCTTTTTTCTGCGGTGTATCATGTCACAACTCTCCGTTTTTAGCGCTTCTAACGCAGGTCCCGTATGTCCCGTGAAAGTTCCTCGAGCTGCTTCTGGATATTGCCGAAGCCGAACTCCGTGTAGAAAGAAGTGGTGGCATAGTTGCCCGACTCATCAAAGACCTGCAGCGTCTGCGCCCCTTCACCGGTGATGGGAATATAGATCCCGGTGGTGAATCGTCCTTCCATACTCGTTCTGGCAATCGAGATCGTCGCATCCTGAAGTTGTATATACACCCTCATATCGGGCTGAAAATTGAACCCCTGGACGGTGATATTCTGACCGCCCGGCCCAGCGGACGGCGACACGTAGATGTCCGGCGACCGGATGGCCTGGCCGCGGGCGAAAGCTATCTTCTGGTTCACGCCGCCGAACTCGGCGAGCCGCGAGTCCGCCCATACCATGTAGATGTCGTCCTCGGAAGCCGCTATACCGAAATAATCGCCGAGAAACACACCGTAAGGAAACGCCCTGTTGGGGTTCGACGAAAAGTCAGAGACCCGGGTGTCACCCACCTCGAGGCCGAGCTCCTCGATCTCGAATCCCCATGTTTCACCCGAGTCGGTGGACTTGGTGTAATAAATGTGATAGCGCAGTCCCGTCGGATCGTCCCGCATGTCTCCCCACATGACGTGAACCGCGCCGTCGGGCCCGACGGTGAGCTCCGGGAAGAACTGGAGGGAGGTTTTCTCGTCGTCGTTTAGGACGATCGGTTTACTCCAGGTCTCTCCGCGGTCGAGGGATCTCGAAAAGTAGACATCCCCGTCATCCGATGGTTTCTCCGCCGGGCGCGCCACGTAAACGAGGTAAAGCTCACCGTTCAAACCGGCCGACAGCCGTGGAAACGCTGAACCCCAGTACCTGAAAAAGGCGTTACGCGGCTGAAAAGGAATTTCGTTGAAGGTGGCTGCCAGTTTCGGCTCGCCGAAAGTCTCCCCCGCATCCTCGGACTTGGCCACGTAGTACTCACCGAGGCCTTCCATGCTGCCGTCATCGGTGCTGTCGAGCCATGTCACAAACACATTGCCGGCGGGATCCACCACCGGCCGCGGTCCCTGAAGGACCCGATCGTTGCCAAACATGCCCGGCGCCTCGCCCGCCCCTTCAACGCTGCCGAATACCCTCCTCACCGTTGGGCTTACGGCGATCGGATCGCTCCAGGTAAGCCCCTCATCATCGGAACGGACGAGTTTTATCGTCGTGGCCATCTCGGTCCCCAGCAGAAGCGGAAGCTCCCCGGTATAGATGATGTCGTAGTACTCCTCAAAATGGGTATAGACCATATAGATTGTGTCTCTTGAAGGATTTTTCTTGTTCGGCCCGACAACCATCCACGGCTTGTCGAGAAACCCGATTGAAACCGTCCCGCGCAGACGCCCGCCCGGGTCGATCTGCTGGTCGGCGATGGTCACCCTGCTTCTGTCGGTTGAAACCATCTGCGGCCAGGTATACCCGCCGTCTTCCGATTTGGCCAGGGCGATGCTCGACACCAGCGAGCTGGTATTCACGGGGCCGATGGAAAACTCCTCTATCCCGATTGAGATACTTGCAAGATAGGCGTTTCCTTTCCGGTCAAAAGCGAGCACCGGGTCGCCCCCTGAACCCCTGTCGTCGGTGAGATACCCAGTCTGGTTCGGACCTTCCCAGGTGGCGCCCGCATCGTATGAGACATAGGTCGAGTTTGCCGGAAAGTTGTAGTCGATCATCGCAACGATGATATGATCGGGATCATTTGGATTAATGGCGATAGTCGGTTCGGTCTGGATCGGCGAGTTGCTCATATCCCGGCTGATCAACAGGTCCCTGCTGAAAGCCGGCCCGGGGCTTCTAAACGGTACGAGAAAACCGCCGCCTGCCGCCTGAAGCGAAGGGCTGATCGGCGAACCGGTCCCGCCGCCGGAGCCGAGGCCGGTCCCATCGAGGGTTCCGCGCTCGAGTCTGGTGAGAGCGTCCCACCCGGGCTTTGTGTTCAGCGCCGGATCGAGCCCCTCGACGATGAGCCACGGACGCCCGGAGAGAAACTCCCGGGCGGGTCTCAGGAGGTCCAGATTCGGCGCGCCGGAAATACGCGGATCCGTCGGCAAATTCTGGTCTGCGAAAAGACAGGCGGCCACTCCCGCCGCCAGCATAATAAAGGTGACAAATCGCTTCATTCCCCTGTTCTCCACTTGGTCTCCTGGTCTCGCGGCTACTACTCTTCGAGCACCGATATCACCCGCGATGCGATATCGAGCCTGTTCATGATGACGAGAAACACGGCGCTTTTGAAATTTTCCATCGCGAAAGCGAAACCCCTCGCTCCGCCCACATAATACTCGGTAATCTGCTCATCCTGGTTCTGGTACTCGGTTTCGAGCCACCTGAAATAGATAGGCGCCTGATCGAGCACCCTGTCGAAGAGCGGCGCCAGCCGAACGGGGTCCGATTTTTCGGCAAGCCCTTTCAGCCGTGCCAGATACAGTTCGGCTTCCTCCCGGGCTTCGGGTACGTCCTTTCTGATCTCGGAAAGCAGGAGTCTGTCCGCCTCCAATTTCTCCGCCAACGCCGAAACGTCTACTGAATCCAGTATCCTCTTTGGGTTTCTCGGCCGCGGTTGGACGGCGTCATCGACATGAACAACCGGAAACGTATCGACAAGCGGCTCTGTTTCGGGTTCATCGATCTTCACCGTATCGTCGACAGAGGCTATGCCGATATATTGCTCCTCCGCCCTCTGGGGATACTCCCATTCTCCCTCACCAAAACCGCTGAAACCGACGGCTACAAGAGCAATCATGAGGAGCAGGATTCTTGCTGACCGGCCGCTCATTGACATCCTCCTCAAGAATTAAGGCCGGGCGCCCGACCTGAGTACCTGCACTGCAGCCTCGATATAGATATCTCTCCCGGCACGAACCGTCGCGAGGTCAGGTATCTCCACGGGGTCGTTAGGCTCGATACCTCGCACAGGCAAAAGATCACCTTTCGGGGTCACGTAGAGCCCGACGGTCATGACCAGCTTTCCGCCGCTGGGAAGATCAATCTCGTTATCGAGATGAAAACCACCCTGGGTTGCATTTCCCACAAGCCTCGCGCGTTTGTAATCGCGTAAGATCGAAGCGAGCATTTCGCCTGTTCCGTAGGTGCCCGAGTTCGTGATCACGGCGATCGGCCGCTGATAGGCGGCCACCGCATCTTCCCGGTAGGGAAGCGCAAACGCGCCTTCACGCGAAACAAATCCCCCAAGATGAGCGGCGCCGACAAACCATTGCGCGATCTGAGACATCGCCTCAAGGGTTCCGCCGGCAACGTTACGGAGATCGAGAATGAGGTAACGGGTCTGGAGAAGCTGCGGGAGCGCCTTTGATGCTTCGGCAACGAGCTCCTCGTTGAGAGCGGGAACACGGAGATAGCCGACAGTACCTTCAATTTTTCTGAACGCAACCGACGGGCGAAGATCGATATGGTCGCGGGTGATCGTCACATCCCGCTCTTTTCCGTCAGGATCGCGCAACGTGATTTTCACATCGGTCCCGACAGGCCCGCGCACCCTGGAAGCTATCTGGGATACCGCGTCTTCCACCGGGACTTTCCATCCGTCAACACCGACAATCACATCGCCCAGCAGAACGCCCGATTTCTCGGCGGGCGTTTCCCTGAATACCTGCACTACCCAGACATCTCCGGTAGTCATCTGCTGCAGGAGAATCCCGACGCCGGCGTATTCGAGCTCGATACCCGAGCTCTCCTCCTCCCCGGTGGGCACGT
The DNA here is from genome assembly GCA_016930115.1 of Spirochaetales bacterium. GTDB lineage: Bacteria > Spirochaetota > Spirochaetia > ARS1246 > ARS1246 > JAFGHN01. The sequence goes on from JAFGHN010000126.1 coordinate 4,056, forward strand.
CCTGCGCAGGCATGTACCAGGGCGGTATCACATACGTCAGGGGGTTACCGAGAGCGGCGATGAGCCCGGCGAGGTGCTCGTATACTTCCGCGGCGTCCCTGGATGAGGTGATCTTTGCCCGGTATTCGGCCACAAGACTGTCCCAA
>JAFGHN010000127.1 GCA_016930115.1 Spirochaetales bacterium
ACCTCGTCGGCATTGCGGATGTCCGTGAAAAGGACGCTATCGAAGCCCGAATCCACGGCCCGTTGGGTCAGCCACATCCGCGGCTCCTGTTCCACCTTGATCATCGATGAGAAATTCGGGAAGAGCCCCACGGCGCGGCAGAACTCATCGAGAAACGTCGGATCGTAAGTGGCGTATTCAGCGACAAACTCGATGTAATCGATTCCTCCGATATGCCCGAGTATCTCGGTAATCGACGGGTCGACGATAAGCTGGTGAACACCAAAGCTCGGTTTACCGTCGTTGAGAAGTTTTCTTAGTGTGTTTGGTCTCATTGCCATGAGAACACCTCCAGTAGTATGTATTTAGCACGAGCTTAGCCGATAGGCCTTCGGTTATGCAATATCAAGCAACGGTGCGGCGCCGGCGACCGATTATTTCGACTTGAAGTACTGCAGCGAGCAGTAAGGAAATACAACGGCGTGGGTCCCCGGACCGTGTCGCTTTGCCAGCTCATCAACCAGGAGGTTCCACTTGTTGAAAAAAGAAACGTCGCCTGAGTATCTGTCCCTCACCTCCGCGGCAGTGACGGTGGGTGAAAAGAAGGACAGATGCCGGCCGGCCATCTTTTTGGCTACCGACGTACGGCTGTCCGCCTTCTGGAACAATCGCATGCCCACATCCATCAGGTAGTGGGTACCGCGGCCCTCACTCGCCGCTGTAGTTACGACGATAGAGCCGCCTTTTTTGACCAGATCCTCATCGGGATTGACCCAGACGTTGAGCGCCTTTCCGCACTGGAGGAATTCCGTGTCCTCGGGATACGCGTTGAAGACACCGACATCGATATTTGCCGGAACCTCGGTAGCGTAGACTTTTTCCGCCATCGCCACCCCGGCGCGGTGCGCCTTTATGAAATCTCCCACAAAGAGCCCGGCGGTCCCGCCGCGTGAAGTGCTCACGGCATTCACGATCATATTGAGGCCGGCCTTTGCGGCTATATCATCGATCTCTTCACGCAACCTGTTGCCTTTTATTGCAGCCACCTGACCGCCGCCCCTCGCCTGATCGGCTCCGTGAACCGCAGCCAGCGTCTCGATGCTGCACACTCCGGGCATGATGATTTTTCCGCCGCCGCCCCATCCCGCGGCAGGATGGGGCACGATGCAACCGACAGCGATGGTGTAATCGGCCTCCATAAAAATACGGTTGACACGAATCGGAGAACCATCCTTGGATTCGCCGACAGGCACCAGGTCATCGAAAGGACAGTGATTGTAGACCCTGTATGTTTCCAGCGTATGCCGTCCCAGTTTCTTGACCAGATCCTGGTACGTGAGTGCCCGGTGAGACCCCACCGCAATAACGAAGGTGATGTCGTCGTCCTTTATTCCCGCCTCGTGCAGCTCGTCCACGATAAAAGGAATAAAACGGTACGCCTCGGTCGGGCGCGTCAGATCATCAACGGCAATGGCGACAGTTTTTTTGCCTCGTGCCATTTCGGCAATCCGCGGTGATCCGATCGGGTTTTCAAAGCTCTTCTTGAGCTCGTCATCGGTCAACTCGGGAGCATCGGCCATTTTGGCGGTTTCCACGTTCCAATTGTCCGGGAACCGAAGAGACAAAGGCTTTTCGTTGTACCAGACGCCCCAGGGAATATCGACTGTGTGCATGATTTACTCCTCTACGCTTAATCGCATCGACCTGTCATAATAGAATAATTCACGCCAACGGAAAAGACTTTGCCGACAAAACCTTCGGCATCGTGGCCCCTGTCCGGGGATAGCATTTGCAGAATACAGGAGGAATAATGCATATCAATCAGGCTTCACTTACGGCCATAGTAGACTCACTGCGTATCGACCGGCGGGATATCATCGACTATGTCAACGAGGCGTGCGACCTGGTGGAAGCGCTGGATCCGGGGATCGAAGCGCTGCTACCCGAGCCCGGCAGGCGTGCACGCCTGATCAGCGAGGCCGAAGCGCTGCGGCGGCGGTATCCTGATCCAGGCGCCCGGCCCCCGTTGTACGGTGCTCTTGTCGCGGTGAAGGACATCTTTCACGTTTCGGGTTTCACGACGAGGGCGGGTTCCAAGGTGCCTGCGGAACTTATCATGGGGACGGAGGCGGCCTGTGTTTCGCTGCTTCGCGATGCGGGCGCCCTCGTCCTCGGGAAATCCGTGACCACCGAGTTCGCGTACTTTGCACCCGGCCCCACGCGAAATCCCCATAACCGGGACCACACACCCGGCGGTTCGAGCAGCGGATCCGCGGCCGCGGTCGCGGCAGGATTCGCCCCCCTGGCGCTTGGCACACAGACGGTGGGCTCGGTCATTCGGCCCGCCGCCTTTTGCGGTGTCGTCGGTTTCAAACCCACGCTGCATCGGATTCCCTCACGCGGCCTGGTTCATTTTTCCCGCAGCGTGGATCACGTGGGGCTTTTTACCCAGGATGTGACGGGCATGAGGCTGGCCGCCGGTGTGCTCTGCCAGGCCTGGAGATCCGACCCGGAGGTGGTTCCCGCAGCGGTACCCGGCGCGGCCTTGAAAGCGCCTGCCCTGCCGGTGCTGGGTGTGCCGGAAGGCCCCTATCTCGAGCAGACGGAGCCGGAGGCCCTGGCATGTTTTGAGGGTCAGCTGGACGGGCTCGAAGCGGCCGGATGCACAATCAAACGCATCCCCATGTTCGCCGACATCGAACGGATCAACCGTTTGCACTCAAACATGGTCTATGCCGAATTCGCCCGGGAACACAGACAGATCCGCGCGCAATACGGCCACCTGTTGAAGCCCCGCACCGCTGAAATGGCGGAGGCAGGTATGAAGGTGA
>JAFGHN010000128.1 GCA_016930115.1 Spirochaetales bacterium
AGGTGATCGTCGATGTCGTCCCGCACATAAACCGAACCTCGCGGGTCGTTGACGATTCCTTTAAGGTGTACTGCCACGGCGAAAACGGTGAGCTGGTCCCAAGGGCGGCGACGGACGGACGGTTCGGGTCCTGGAACGACGGGATGCTGTTGAACTACCGCAAGTTTGAGGTGTGGGAGTGGTTCGCCGACTGCATCGGACAACTGATTGAATCCTACGATATAGACGGTATCCGGCTCGACTCAGCTCACGCTCTCCCGATCATGATGAAGCGATATAACGGGCGTGTGACCGGAGCAGGTATACGGTCGGTCAAAGATGTTGTGGAAGGTACCATCGTCCTCAACGACAGGGAGGATGACCATTTCATCACCACCGGTTACTACGATTCGTCCTGCCGGGAGAATATCGCCAATCCGTTTCTCACCTATCTCACCATGCGGCTTGGAAAAACCGTAAAGGCGAAAGCAAAGAAGAGTTTTCTCGTTCTTGCCGAAAGCTACTGGGGACGTGAACGATACCTCGCGCGGACCGCCTGCATGCCGTATAACTCGGCGTTATTCAAGATCTGCGAAAAGGTGGTGCAGGGGCTTTCGGACGTCAGGGAAATCTACCACCTCTACGGGGAATACTACAGCTCCGCTCTCCCGCGTGGGACTAAGCTGCTCGGAATCCTTGGAAACCACGATGAACGAAGGCCCTTGAACACCTTCGGCGACAGGGGTCTGCGGGCCGCGGTAGGGCTTATCGTCTTTCTCAACGCCATCGTCATGGACTTTGAAGGAAACGCGGAGGGCGAGGGTTGGAAGATATTTGTCGACAACATCTACGTCAACTGGAACGCTTTTGAAGCCATGTCCAACCGCGGGGTGCAGAGCTTCTACAGAGAAATATACAAGTTCCACGCACAGAACAGCGGTGACGCGTATCTGGTCTGGGCAAATAACAATCAGGTAGCGGCTGTCGCCCTTTTTACCGAAGAATCGATTTGGCTGGGCGCCTTCAATTTCTCAGGCTCAGGGCAGGAGGCGTACATCCAGTTCGATGATCCGTCGCTTCCTTTTGACGATGAGGCGCCCTACGAGCTAACCGACCCGATGTACGGGAAGGTGACCAACCGGACCGTCCACTTCGTGGGCAAGGAGCTCCGTATATCGCGGATACACCTGTTTGTTTCTGAAACCGACAGGATGCGTATTTTGCGCCTCGACCCCGCGCCGCCTGCGAGGCGCGAAGATGACGACTATCTGATAGATTCATTCCAGCGGCTGGTTACGCTTGAGAGAAGCGATCGTATTGAATCGAGTCTGTTCTTTGAGATATTCCGCGAATGGGTGAAATCCCCGGAACTGCTCATAGAAAGGCTCGAAAGGCTGCTGCCGTTGCTCGAAGGACGGCTTTCCGCAGCTGAAATTCAGTCCGGATTCGCGCGCGCGATTTTTCACCTCGCGCGCGTGGGTGGGAGCAAAGTCCCCGATCTTGAACGCGTCGTACGCCTGATGACCGGGAGCGGTTCCGCTCCGATCAGTGAGCTGGGTGAATTTCTTGCAAAGTGGAACCGGAAAGGAACGGTGGTCTTTCTTACGGCGGAAGCCGATCCGTTCTCCAAGAGCGGCGGCCTCGCCAGCGTCATGGCCGACTTGCCGCGGGAGCTTGCCGGCAAGGGCGAAGAGGCGATAGTCATAACGCCAAAATACAGGCAGGGAAGCCGGAAAGCCGTTGCGAAGATGCAGGCCGCCCTGCAGGCGTACAAGGTGACGTATACCGGCAGGAATATTTCGTTTTACCTTGACGGCATTCTCTACGAGGTGGGTGTGCACACCGCCCTGGTCGCAAACACCAGGTACTATTTGCTGGATCACCACGAGTTTTTTGACGGCCTCTACTGGGGTTACACCGCAGAGGACAAAATACGCCGGAGAGTCGCCTTTGCAAGGGCATGCTGCGAGTTGCTGGTTACCTTTGATGTCAAGCCGCTGTTTGTCATTACCAACGACGCCTTTACCGGGCTCTTTGGCCCGATTATGAGACACGACCCCCGCTACATGTCACATCCGGCGTTTGAGAGGACCAAGCTTATCCATTTGATCCATAACGGCGGCTGGGAATACTTCGACGCCTTCTACAGATTTGAGCGCGGCCGTGATTTCTGCTCTATCCTTGGTCTGCCGGGGGGAAATGAATGGCTGGTTACGGATCCGCATCGTGACGACCGGATCAACTGCATGGCCTCGGGTATACGCAACGCCGACCGGGTGTTTACCGTGAGCCCTTCGTACGCGCGTCAAATCCAGGAACGGTGCGACGGCCTTGAGGGCATTTTGCACGATGTTGTGGGCATAAATAACGCGCTCAACCGGGATTACAGGGCACAGGCGAGAAAAAAGGCCCAGGAGGATTTTGTAGAAAATCAATATGCCGCTCTGGCGGAAATGATGAAGAACAACGAGGCGCTCACAGACACCATCAAACGGCGATTTCCTCAAATCATAGAAGGCCCCAAAGCGGTGAGAAGAATCGCGAATGAACGCCGCAGGGCAGTGGTTGAACGGATGATGTACAAGCTGATGCTGCAGGTCTCCGAAGGCCTTGAGGTGGATCCGGACAAGGTGCTCTGCGTGATGATTCACCGGGTGTCCGAACAGAAGGGTTTTCAGCTGCTTCTTGAGGCTTCCGAGGGAGTGTTCAAGCTTCTTGGATTTCAAGCGATCCTGGGGGGTGCCCCTGCGCCCGGTGATACGCGCGGGGAGGAGCTGGCGAGAGGATTGAGCGCGCTTGGCGGTTATTACCCCGGAAAGGTGTCCGTGCATGTTGATTTCCTTGACGTGCGTGTTCCCCTGATAGGCGGCGATGTCTTTCTGATGCCGTCTCTGAATGAACCGGGCGGTATTTCGCAGCTCGAAGCACTTGCCTGCGGCTGTATCGTTGTCGCAAGATCCACCGGCGGGCTGCGTGATACGGTGACACCCATCCGGCGAGAAGGGCGCGCCTTTGTGGGCAACGGGTTTCTCTTCCCGGACTATACCTCGTGGTCTTTCTATCACGCCATGGAGCGCTGCATGTTATTCTTTTCCTCCGGCAGCGAGGAGGAAATCGCCGCGGTGAGACGGAACGCCGTAAAGTCAGTGAGGTATTGGGACGAGACGGCGGTCGCCTACGTCAAAGAACTGTACGGCATGCGCGAAATGCTCCATCCGCTGCTTGGTTGAGAAATCATGGATTTGAAAACCGTTACCTCCAGGACCGTTTCCGCGGGAAGCTCCATGCCCCTGGGCGCCACTCTTGATTCTGAGGGGTGCAATTTCGCCGTTTTTTCGCGTCACGCTGAAGCTGTGTTTGTCGATCTTTTTGACCCCTCCGGGGAGCAGCTTACCGACAGGATTGAGCTTTCCAGGGATAGCGGGGATGTGTTTTCCGCGCGCGTGTCCGGAGTAGGACAGTCACAACTGTACGGTATACGGGCACTCGGCGAGTATCATCCGCGGGCGGGAAGGTACTTCAACCCGTATAAGCTCCTCATCGATCCCTATGCCAGGGCGCTCACCGATATACACCATAATCGTAAGGGTCTTCTCTTCGGGTACGCGGAAGGCAACCTCGACGAGCCGGACAAACGGGACAGCGCGACGGTTGCTCCGAAATGCATCGTTACGGCGGCAGACGGTTACGATTGGCAGGATGACCGCCGGCCGGATATCCCTCTCCAGGATTTGGTCATCTACGAAACCCATGTGCGTGGCTTTACCATACACGAGTCTTCCGGTGTGAGCCTCCCGGGCACTTTCTCCGGGTTCATCGAGAAGATACCTTACCTGAAATCCCTCGGGATCAATGCCGTCGAGCTACTTCCCGTGCAGCAGTTTTACAGCCGGGAGGAGCTGGAAAGAAATGGATTGCGCGAGTACTGGGGCTACAATACCATCGCTTTTTTTGCTCCCCACGTACGGTACGGTTCAGGCGCCGGGCCCGGCTGCGCGGTGAATGAGTTCAAGGATATGGTGCGGGCGCTGCACGCGGCGGGTATCGAGGTGTTTCTCGATGTTGTCTATAACCATACGGGGGAGGGCGGCCGGCTGGGTCCCACGGTCTGCTTCCGGGGACTCGATAACGAAACCTACTATCTCCGTTCCCGCACCGGCGGCGAGGACTTCGAGTACCTCGATCTGACCGGTACGGACAACACGCTGAACGCCGGGGACCCCGCGGTGCTCGCTCTCATCATCGATTCACTTACCTTCTGGGCGGAGGAGATGCATGTCGACGGTTTCAGATTCGATCTCGCTCCGGTCCTCGCGTCGCAGGGCGGGAAGTTCGCCGCCGATTCGCCGTTCTTCAGCGCCGTTGCCCGGCGGCCGGTTTTGCGGGAACGCAAGCTGATCGCCGAGCCATGGGACCTGAAGAGCTACCAGCTCGGCAATTTCCCGGAAGGTTGGTCCGAATGGAACGGCGGCTACCGGGATACCGTCCGGGCTTTTCTCGCGGGAAAGCCGGGACAGGCCGAGGCGCTTGGTTACAGGCTAACCGGCTCATCGGACCTGTACCGGAAAAAGGGGCGCTATCCCTGGAACTCGATCAATTTTGTCACCTGTCATGACGGTTCAACGCTCATAGATCTCTATTCCTACACCGGCAAGCACAACGAAGCCAACCTCGAGGACAACCGGGACGGGGCGGATGAGGCGGGAAAGATGAATTTCGGCGTTGAAGGGGCCACCCAATCGGAAGAGATACTGAACGAGCGGAAAAGAATGGCAAAAAACGCCCTTGCGATTCTGATGTTGTCTTTGGGAACGCCGATGATATTGGGCGGCGATGAGATGCTCAGGACCCAGCGCGGGAACAACAACGCCTACTGCCAGGATAACGGCTTGAGCTGGTACGACTGGCGGCTGCTTGAGAAAAACGCCGACATGTTCCGGTTCTTGCGGGAGCTCATCTCCTTGCGGTCCGGCCATCCGGTAATCCGCAGGATCCTTTTTTTCAACGGTACCGATGGTGATGCCGACCAGATGCTGGATATCGAGTGGTTCAATGAAGATCTCGGTCCGCTGGATTGGCAGAACCGGTCGGTTCGTTTGCTGGCCTACCAGATAGACGGGAGCGAGGTTGCTGGTAACGGGGATTACACCCTGTTCGTTGTGATAAACATGTACAGAGTCTCAAAAAAAATCAGGCTTCCCGTTCACCCGGGCATGACGTGGATACGGCTCGTGGATACAAACCTCGCGCCGGGGGAAGATATCAGGGATGAGTCTTCAGCGCCGGTTGTTGATCCGCAGGAGTACTACTGGTGCAACGCCACAAGCGTCGTTGTCCTGAAAGGGAATTACGCCCAGAGGACCAGATGAGGGTAGAGGCGTCTGAGCAACCTGTCTCCAGGCACGATTCTCATGTCTATTTCAACGGGCCCTGAAACCGGGAAATTGACCTCACCGGAAAACAGCGACGGGCTGCCGCCTGAATCAGATCGCGAAAGCTCGATTGCATTGATTCCCGCGCGGTCCCGCGCCACAATCTCCACGGCAATGTCTGAGGGGTCGAAACCTTTGAACGACACGGCGCAACTATACTTGAGCCTGTCCCCTGAGAGGATTCTGCCCACCGAATCGAGCTCGGTTTCAACCTTTTCAATGGTGATTGACGGCCACCCGGCGGCGAGGCGCGTCGCCCTTGCCGTCAGCTCACGCAGCAGACGCCCGTCATTATCAAGGAGAGACTTGTTGGTTTGCAGCGCGGGCTGGTAGAAGAAATCGTTGTATTCGTTCATCGTCCGGTAGATGTTGAACCCGGTGGCCACGGTGTAAATCGATTCCTTCATTGCGGCAACCCACTGGTGCGGCACCTCGCTGTCGTTTCTGGCGTAGTAAAAGTCGGTGATTTCCCCTTCCAGAAGGTCGTAGATCTGCGCGCTTTCCGTCCGGTCCCGCATCTGCGGATTTGAGTAGAGATCCCCCGCGGTAATGGCCCAGCCGTTTGCCCCGTTAAAGCACTCCGGCCACCATCCGTCGAGCACGCTTATATTCAATACGCCGTTCATTCCCGCTTTCATCCCCGAGGTCCCGGAAGCCTCGTTGGGTTTGATCGGGTTGTTGAGCCAGACGTCGGCGCCCTGGACCAACAACTCGGCGATATCGCGGTTGTAGTCCTCGACGAACAGCACCCGATCGTCAACCTCGAACTCCCTGGTGAAATCGATTATTTCCTTGATCATGGCCTTACCGGCGGTGTCCGCCGGATGCGCTTTGCCCGCCACGATCAACTGGATCGGTCTCTGTTTGTCCTTCAGAAGTGATGCAAACCGCTCCCTGTCGTTGAGCATAAGCGTTGGCCGTTTGTACGGCGCGAAACGTCTCGCAAAGACAATGGTAAGAAAGCTCGTGTTGAGCTTTGCCCTCGCCTTTTGGACCGTGCC
>JAFGHN010000017.1 GCA_016930115.1 Spirochaetales bacterium
ACCACTTCTTCGGTTGCGCAGAGGCGGATATCGAGCTCCACTCCGGGGACGCCGCTTTCCCAGGCAAGCTTGAACGCCGCCAGCGTATTTTCCGGTGCTTTTGCCGATAGTCCCCTGTGGGCAAAAAACAGAGGCCGGTCGTAGTTTTCAAGAAACGGTACCATTATTCTTCCTTCTCCTCTCTCTCCATTTCAAGCTTGAGCCGCTTGAGGGCTTCGTCGGCTTCTTCCTCCCGGAACTTCTGTGCAAGCTCGTCAGGCTTGTGAACGTCGTTCAGCTCCAGCATCGCAACCAGTTGATCGGTATCCATTTCCAGTTCCGGCTGATTGAGAATAAGCTTCAACTGTCCCTTCAGCCGGATAACGCCGCCTTCAAGCTCGGTTTCTTCAGCCTTGATCTTATCGAGATACGTTTTGGTCTCACCAAGCCGCGAGGCAGCGCTCTTGAGAAGGTCCTCCCTTGCGTGCTGCTCGGCTATTTCAACGCGTTTTGACCAGAGCTCCAAATCGCGCTCGAGCTCCTGCCTTTTGGCGCGCGTCGCGTTCAGCGCGGTTATCGCAGCGAGCACGTACTCTTTGGCCGCTTTTGCATCAAGGCCGGAAATATCGTAGGTATCCATGACGTATCGATGATAGATGATACCGTTGTTGATATCAACCGGACAAAATTGTACTGTTTACAACTGTGTTCGAGCACACATACGATACCGACGACGCAATTGCAGCTCTTGCCACGCCTTGGGGAACCAGCGCGCTGGCCCTTATCCGGGGCAGCGGCGGCGGCTCGCTCGAGCTGCTGGAGAAGGTCTTTTCGCCTCTCTCGCGGCTACGGGAGGCCGCCGGCGGGACCTTCCTCCATGGTGTTCTTTCGGATCCCGTTTCCGGCGAACCGCTCGATGATGTGGTGGTGCTTGTATTCAGAAGCCCGGCGAGCTATACCGGTGAGGACGGGTTCGACATAAGCTGCCACGGGAGTCTGCCGGGGATCGCTTCTATACTTGAAGCGCTCCGCAACGCCGGTTTCAGAGATGCGGGGCCCGGAGAATTCACCATGCGCGCTTTTCTCAACGGCAAGATGGATCTCACCCGCGCGGAAGCCGTACGAGAGATCGTCGAGTCAAAGTCGAGGAAGGCTCACTCGCTGGCGCTCCAACGGCTCTCGGGGGCCATAGCGAAACGTATAAAACTCCTCCGTTCGAAGCTGCTCGATACCGCGGGAAAGATAGAGCTTGCTCTCGATTATCCTGAAGATGAGCTTGATGAGACGATTGTCCTTGACTCCGGACCGGTGAACGAAGTGATTGCGGATTTGAAAGGATTACTGTCGACCTTCTCCACCGGCAGGCTTTTCCAGGCCGGAGCACGGGTGGCGGTTTGCGGCCGAACCAACGCCGGTAAGTCCTCGCTGTTCAACCTTTTTCTCAAAGAGGATCGATCCATCGTATCGGAAGTCCACGGAACGACCCGTGACTACATCGAATCCTGGATTAACATCGGGGGCATTCCGATACGCCTTTTTGACACGGCGGGTTTGAGGGACGGAGGCGACGCCGTGGAGATCGAGGGGATCAGAAGGACAAGAGAGCTTATCGATGCGGTGGATCTGGTGCTCTATCTTGTTGACGCCCAGGCGGGCGTCGCCGGAGAGGACGCCGATTTTCTGAACCGGCCCGGTAACAAGGGGCGGACTATACCCGTGTGGAACAAGACCGATCTCACCGATGGGGCCGCGCCCGCCGGCTACGTCCCCGTAAGCGTGGTGAGCGGTGAGGGGTTTCACCGGCTTGAGGAGCGGATTGCCGGACACTTTCTCAAAACCGCTTACACCGGGGACGAAGCCGTTATCGATTCTCAGAGGCAAAAGGAGTGCCTGGAGAGCGCGCTCGATTCTCTCGAGCATGTGAAAGCCGGAATCGAAAACGACGTCTCCCTCGATGCCGTCGCCGCCGATCTCCAAGGCGCGCTTCTTGCTTTCGGCGAGCTTTCCGGCGAGATTACGGCGGCAGAGGTGCTCGATACGATCTTTTCGAAGTTCTGCGTCGGTAAGTAGACAGAGATGGATTACGATGCGGTAGTTGTCGGGGGCGGGCACGCCGGAATCGAGGCATCCCTTGCTCTCGCGAGACTCGGATTTTCAACACTTCTTGTCACGCAATCGATCGACACTATCGGCCGGCTTTCATGCAACCCCGCGGTGGGCGGGCTTTCAAAAGGCAACATCGTGAGGGAAATCGACGCGCTGGGCGGGGAGATGGCAAAGCTCATCGACGCATCGATGATACAGTTCAGGATTCTCAATCGCAGCAAGGGGCCCGCGGTGCAGGCGCCCCGTGCCCAGGCGGACAAGGAGCTCTACGCCGCGCTCGCGCGCCGGGCGTTGCAGCAGCAGCAGAACCTGCAGTTGTTTCAGGACACCGTCGTCGATTTCATCGTCGATTCGGGCGGTGGGCGGATCGAAGGCGTCGTGACCGAACGCGGACGGCGGATCGGTGCGAAAACCGTCGTGCTCACCACCGGGACTTTCATGGAGGGGAAGATCTTCATCGGCGAGTACATCGCGTCATCCGGCAGGCTGGGGGAGCCGGCGGCTGTCGGTCTTGGAGAGGCCCTGCGGAGGCGCGGTTTCAGGGTGGCAAGGCTCAAGACCGGAACACCCGCCCGGGTTGCCCGCGAATCCCTCGATTTTTCCAGGATGGAAAGGCAGGACGGTGACGGGGAAATGCTCCCCTTCTCCTTTGCCAACCGCAGGATCCAGCGGCCCGCGGTTCCCTGCTACATCACCTATACGAACAATGCCACTCACGCGATCATAAGGGCGAGCATGGATAGATCGCCCCTTTATTCGGGGCGGATCGTGGGTAAAGGACCGCGCTACTGTCCTTCAATCGAAGACAAGGTGGTGAAGTTTCCGGACAGGGAGCGGCACCACGTTTTTGTCGAGCCCGAGGGCTTGAGCACCAACGAGATGTATCTCAACGGTATCTCCTCATCGCTCCCGGAAGAGGTGCAGGAACGTTTTCTCAAGACCGTTCCCGGGCTCGAACACGTCCAGGTTGTCAGGCCCGGTTATGCGGTTGAGTACGATTTCACCGACCCACTCGAGCTCACGGCGGATCTGCAATCGAAGCTGCTCCGCGGTCTTTTTGTGGCGGGCCAGACAAACGGCACCTCTGGCTATGAGGAAGCGGCGTGCCAGGGCCTGATGGCGG
>JAFGHN010000129.1 GCA_016930115.1 Spirochaetales bacterium
AAGAGCCGGGAAATGATGGAAGTCTGGGATGACTGCATGTGCTTCCCGGATCTACTGGTAAAAGTGATGCGGCACAGATCATGCCGTCTCCGGTACCGGAATCAGGATTGGGAAGAAGAATCGGTTCTCCTGGAAGGTGATCTGTCGGAACTGCTCCAGCACGAATATGATCACCTTGAAGGTATTCTGGCCGTTTCCAGAGCTGTTGATGCGAAGTCCTTCGCCCTCAAGAGCGAGAGGCGATTTTTGGAAACCGCGTAGAAATCGGATACCGATCCGGCCACGGCGGCCGGTCCTCAACAGTCACATCTGTTCTTTTCTTCCGACTCCGCGGGGAAAAGACCGGACCAAATTTGTCCGGAAAGCTTCCTCTTGAGATACGGGAGTTTTGCTCCAGTCTATGGTACGCTCATAGCCTGCGTAGTCGCAGATACGGATAGCGCACAGCAGTCCGTCGTCTCCACGCTCGTATGCCGCAATTCCCGAGAGGGCAACACGCCCTAATCTCTTCTGTCCCTCCTCTGAAACGATATGCACCCATTCAAGAACGCAGGTAACACCGTCGTCTATTATGGTCTCATAACGCATCCCCACACAGCGCGGAATATAGTCTGCCATGTGTTCATACTTTTTGCGGATATCTTCCCGTGTCAGCGCTTCATGCCCGCTGCTGCCGTACGGGCCGTATCCGCCAAACTTGCAGTTTTCGCCCGTTGCCTTCATGATCCTTTCGACATCCACGGCGGGGACATAATGAAGGGCGCTGTAGTATTCGCGGACCGCGCCTGTGAGCAATCCCGGATCACCCATCTCCAGGTGCGCCGGTGTGAACATCGGCTTGCGATACGCCGTAAGCCCCGGCACGTACGAGAAATGACAGTACATCCGAACTTCATCAAGCGTATCTTTGGCACGAAGATCACCGACGATGAACATCGGCACCTGCTCGATCTCGCCGTCGATAATGAGATTCAAGACGAGTTCGGTTACCGATCGGCCGTTTGCTCTTGTCTGAATAACCGGTGTCAGTGAGGCGCCGTCGGCATGAAAAACATCCAGGAAGCCTTCCGCAAAATCCCTGATTTCATCGAGCCCCTCAAAACGCCGGTAAGGCGTATCGACGACAGGCGGGAATCCGCCAAAGAGTTTTGTTTCCCTGAAGAGCATCAGCGCGTCGTCGGTAAGCCGGCCGCAGACAGCGTTCATGAAATGCAGCTCGGGTGAGTTCTCGTAGATTACGCGTTCAGGACCGGCATACAATGTAGCCAGTGTGCACGGTTTTCGAATTTCCATATCTGATTCCTTGTATTCTCATCTGCTCCGGTAACGGAGCTTGATCGCCACAACGATAATCGCCGGCCGGCGGACACAGAATCAATTCATCTCCAGGATAGTGAATTGTGAGGCCGTCATGCGCAAGGGCGATTGTCAGGAGATACTGATAGAGACCGACACGATTCGTGGTGCGGTTGCGGGGGCTGAAGTGCACGGCGATTGTCCCTATCTGTAATCCTCGCGAACCGGATAAAACACATCGATGATCCTGCAATCTGTCATCGCTTTACCTGAATGCGGGATATTCCCCGCGAGCACCGCCACCTGACCCGATTTCATCGTTCGCACCTCGGCGCCGGCTTTCAACTCCAGCTCGCCCTCGACAATATTGATCACCTGCTCGTGAGGATGCGAGTGCTCCGGCAAAACCGAACCCGCCTTGATGTCCCAGTATACGAGAGTCATGTTCCTGGTATGAACAAAACGACCGTGAAATCCGGACATCGGTTCTCTCTCCTCCAGGTCAGACAAATCGATAAACGCCATGTATCCCCCTTGTTTTTCAAGCTGCACGCCTATTTTCCACAAATCATCCGCTATTCACAATGGCAGCAGAACGGCAGCTACTGAGCACTCGCATCCGCCGCGCCGGCTTGCGTATAGTGGCCTCCTTGACTTCCACGAACGATTTTGGGACGCTGGGGGAGGAGGAAAGCCATGGAACTTTGGAAAGCTTTCAAGAAACGCCGGACTATTCGAAAATTTTCAGGCCCACCGAGCGATAAGCAACTTGAGCGGGTGTTGGACGCCGGGTCGCTGGCCCCATCCGCCGGAAACAAGCAGGCCTGGTTTGTCGTTGTGGTCAATGACCCGGAGACCAGAGAAAAGTTGGGCGAGATAAAGAAAAGCTACAACGCCTCCTGGACTCCGGATACCGAAGAAGGCCGGGCGAGGCTTGAAGCACAAAAAAACGTTTTCAAAGACTGCACAAGCCTCGTGTTTTACACCTTCGCGCCCGAACCGGATGACCCGCACAGTGCCGACATGGGGAGCGTGTGGCTGCTTATCGAAAACCTCTGCCTCGCGGCTGAGGCTGAAGGACTTGGGACCCAGATTTGCGGTATCGCGGGCGTTTGGGCAGAGGAGGTGAATAAGCTCCTCGGTGTCCCCGCAAAGTACCGGCTTGTGGCCGGCGTCAACGTGGGAGTGCCTGACCCCGGTTACAAGGTCCCCGAGAAGTCCCTCAAACCGAAATCAGAGTGGATATT
>JAFGHN010000018.1 GCA_016930115.1 Spirochaetales bacterium
CTCTGGCCGGGCCTTGCGCTCGCGATTGTGGTCTTTGGCATAAATATGTTCGGAGACGCCTTGCGCGACCTCCTTGATCCGAAGTTGAGGGGCGGCGTCGGCCGCTACGGAGTGAGGCCGAAGGAAGGTAAGCTCAGGAAGTGGGAGAGCGCGAAGGCGTCCGCCGAGATAGGGGCTTAGGTAAGCGAGCGTGTGTTCTTGTGGTAATAGTGTTATTTGACAATGGGAAACCGATCGATGAGAATTATTGAGCGTAGCAGGGCAACCTGTGAAAATAAAACAAAGGAGTAGGTATGAAAAAACGAATCTTATTCGTTCTGTTGTTCGCGCTGACGGCGGGCCTTATATTCGCCGCCGGCGGAACTGAAAAAGAGGCTGTAGCGGCGGCTGAAGGCCCGACATACGGGGGAAGACTCACCATCTTGAACCACGTTTATAACGCCGAGCCGACAAGCCCTGACCTGGCCGATGGTATGTACGACCACCTGTACTGGCTCACGCCGATTCTCGAGGCGCCGGTTGTGGGGGATCTGGAGAAGTACGGGCCAAGGGGAAACGGCGAGTACAAGTTCCAGTCGAGAGGCTATATACCCTGGAAGTACCTGAAAGGCCACCTGGTGGAAAGCTGGGAGGTAACCGAGAAGAAAATCACCTGGAATGTGCGGCCGGGAGTCTACTGGGCAGGCAGAGGCATCATGCCGGACCGTGAGATGACTGCCGATGACGTCGCCAAGGACCTGATTTACTTCTGGAAGGCCGTGGGTGCGACGAGATGGCGTGACATGATATCGAATATCTATACCACGGATAAATATACCGTGGTCATGGATTTTGCCATGTTCTCTCCTTTCATCATGTATTACGTCGGGTACGAAGACCGTGCATTGGTCTCTCCTCCGGAGACTGAAGGCGTCAAGACCTACGAAGGCCAGGTGGGTACCGGGCCGTTTATGTTCAAGGAGTACGCCCCCGGCTCGTATCTGTCCTTTGAAAGGAACCCCAACTACTGGAAGACGACGATGATCGACGGAAAGGAGTATAAGCTACCCTTCGCCGACGAGCTGAGAAGCATGATAATTCCCGACCAGGCGACAGCTACCGCCGCCCTGCGGACCGCCAAGGTCGATTTTTTTCAGCTGACGCCCTATGACCAGATGGAATCCTTGAGAAAAACAAATCCCGAGTTGCTGTCGGCCGAGTACACCTTCGGCGGACCGGTAGCCAGCATGAACTGCAGCGAGCCCCCCTTCGATGATTTGGATGTGAGGCGGGCGATGTTTGTGGGCACCGACTTCAGGGCCTTCCATGACCTTGTCGGCCTTCCGAAGGATTCGAAACTCCACTGGTACCCCTACTACATCTTGAACCCGGAAAGCTACGTACCGCTTGAAAAACTACCGGCGGAAGACCAGCTGTTGTACAAATACGACCCGGCGCTGGCCAAAAAAATGCTCGCCGATGCCGGTTATCCGAACGGTTTTGACACGAATTTCGTCGCCCCTGCCGGGAAGGAAGACATAGCGGACCTGCTCAAGTTCCAGTGGGAAAAAATCGGCGTGGACGTTAAGATCGATATGGTGGACAACGCGACTCACGTGAATGCAATCCGATCGAAAACCTACAAGGGAACCGCCTATTCCTCTCTCGATGTCGTGAGCCCGAGCAATACAATCATCGATTACGGGATGAAGGATAAGTTGAACAACTATTCCGTTTGGTGGGATCCGAAATTCGAGGGGCTGGCCACGCAGGTCATGTCGGTAGCGAGCGAGGATGTGCGTAACGGTTTGATGAAAGAGGCACTCTTCATGTTGTTCGAAGCAGCCACCTGTATTCCTCTTTATCCGGAGCCGCTCGGGCATTTCTGGTGGCCGTGGATGCAGAATTACTATGGTGAGCTGACGATCACCGACGGCGCGGTCGAACCGGTTATGGCTTATGTCTGGATTGACCAGGCGCTGAAAAAGAAACTGGGATATTAGGGAAAACAAATCATCCCGGGAGCTGCCCGGAGCGAATACGCGGCCGGAGGGTTAACACCTTCCGGCCTTTTTTTGCCTCCGCGAGCAGCCGATATCAGTAGCCTGCGGCGCACCCGTCCTTGCGCGGATCCGAGCCGCCGAAATAGCGAAGCGGTCCGTCCTCCCGCCAGATACCCTGATAGCCGCCATAGACCCCGGTCGACTTGCTGATGCTGTGGCCCATGCTCGAAAGTCCTTCCCGTATCGAGTCGGGGAAGCCCCGTTCCAGCCCGACAATACCGCCGCCGGACATCTTTATTCCCGTAGGAGTCGAGCTTTCTTCGTGGGACACCCTCGGCTGTTCGCCCGCCTGCTGGACCGACATGCCGAAGTCTATCAGGTTCATGAGCACCTGGGCCTGCCCCTGGGGCTGAAAATCGCCCCCCATGACCCCGAACGAAAATACCGGTTTCCCTTCCCGGGTCACGAACGCCGGGATGATCGTGTGGAAGGGCCGTTTGTGCGGTTCGAGGCGGTTCAGATCGTTTGAATTGAGCGAAAACAACTGTCCCCTGTTTTGCAGGCAGAAGCCCAGGCCGTCCGGCACCAGCCTCGAACCCCAGCCGTGGTAGATGCTCTGGATGAGAGATACCATGTTGCCTTCGCTGTCGGCCGCGGTCAGGTACACCGTATCCGATGAGTTTTTGAGCCTGCCGGCGGGAACCGTTACGGCAGCCCGCCGTGGGTCGATCAGCTCAACGCGCCGCCTCGCGTACTCCTTTGAAATCAGCTCAGCCAGGGGAACATCGGCAAAATCCATATCGGCGTAATAGACCGCCCTGTCTTCAAAGGCGAGTTTCTTCGCTTCGATAAACAGGTGCAACTGTTCGGCCGAGTTAGGCTCAAGCGAGCCGATATCAAACTGCTCGAGCAGGTTCAATATCTGGAGCGTGGCTATCCCCTGGCCGTTAGGCGGAAGCTCCCACACGTCGTAACCGCGATAGCTGCTGCTGACCGGCTCAACCCAATCGACGGTATGGTCTTCGAAATCCCGCATCGAGAAATACCCGCCTTTCTCCCGCGAGAATTTCACGATTCTTTCGGCGATGTGGCCTTTGTAAAATGCGTCGGCGCCGCCACGCGCGATGGTGCTGAAGCAATCGGCCAGTCCCGGGTTTCTGAACACCTCACCGAAACGTACCGGCCGCCCGTCCGGGCCGAACGTCCCGACAAAACCCGGGTCGTCGCCGGGAACGAAAGACCAACCGCGCGCGATAACGGGCGAAACCGGAAAACCTTCCCTCGCATACCCGATGGGCGCCTCGAGCGTTTGAGCCAGGTGCAATCGCCCCAGCCGTTGTTGAAGAGCCTCCCACCCGCTCACGCACCCCGGGACGCTCCAGGATAAGGGGCCGTGCGACGGGATTTCCCTCAGGCCAAGCTCGCGCGCCTTGTCTATATTCCAGTCATACGGCGCCCGGCCGCTGGCGTTCAACCCCAGGAGCTTGCGTTCCTCTTCGCGCCAGACGATAGCGAAGAGATCGCCGCCGGGACCGCAGGACATCGGCTCGACCAGGCTCAGCATCGCGTTCGCGCATATCGCGGCGTCAATCGCGTTACCGCCGGCTTTGAGAATGTCCACCCCCGCGATGCTCGCCAGCGGTTGGCTCGCACAGACGACGCCGTTCCTGCACGCGACGGTGGAACGGTTTTGATTTCTGTGCAGGAGCACGCCCTGATCAAGCGGCAGCCCGCCGCTTTCGTGAGAAATATGTTGTTTCATGGATGTCCTTTTCGGCACGTTTTGCACCATTGTAAGCTTAAGGAGACAAGCGTCAACGGGTATATCTTGAAAGAGCAAAACAAAAACAGCACACTGTGCTGAAGAAAATGCTGCCGCGGCGGCGAGCGCGGCGGCAGGCAGGCAGGCAGGTGCTTCCGCGCGCCGTGAGCTGGCATCGGACCGCTCGTATAGTGGAGGAATCGCTATGATGACATCCCGGGAACGCGTGCTCTGTGCACTCAACCATGAGGAACCGGATCGCGTACCGCTTTTTATCGGAACCTCCGGCGCGACGACGCTGCTCGCGCCGGGGTATGAACGGCTCAAGGCGTATATGGGTGTAGAGGCGGCCCCGCGGGTTGTGTCGCGCTCGCTCCAGTACGCCAGGATGGACGAGGAGGTGCTCCTCCGGCTGGGTTCCGACGGCCGGATATTGTTCCCGGAGCCGGCAGTAGCACCGGCCGACAGCCCACCCGCTGCCGCGCCGTTCCGCGACGAGCAGACGGAGGATTCATTTGTCGATGAGTGGGGTATCCGGTGGGTGCGACGTCCCGGGGTATCCTATTTTGAGGTTCTCGATCCGCCGCTGGCCAGCGCCGGCGTGGAAGATCTCGCGCGCTATCCCTGGCCCGATCTGACGCGGGAGAGCCGTTTCCGCGGGTACGCCGAAGAGGGCCGTCGCCTACGCGAAAAAACGCCCTACGCCGTTGTCGTTTTGAGCGGCGCGACGGTGCACGAGCAGATCTACCTCATGCGCGGGCTCGACCGGTGGTTGATAGACCTTATCGCCGATGAAGAGTTCGCGCACGCGTTGTTGCGAAAAATGACCGACCTCATGATTTCCGGCGTCACCGCGCTGCTGGCCAGGTGCGGGGAATACGTCGACGTCATCGTCACCGGCGACGACCTCGGCACCACAAACAGCCTTATGATGTCACCCGCCCTCTACCGTAAGATGCTCAAACCTTATCAGGCAGAGCTCCTCGCCGCGATCAAGAAAAACACGACAGCCAAGATCTTCTTCCATTCGGACGGGGCTATCTACCCCGTCATCGGCGATTTGATCGAGATCGGCGCGGACATACTGAATCCGGTACAGGTCTCTGCCCGGGGCATGGGTGATACGGCAAGGCTGAAACGCGAACTTGGGGACCGTCTCTCGTTTTGCGGCGCGATAGATACGAACCAAGCCCTTCCCCGGGGGACACCCGGCGACGTACGCCGTGAAGTCCGGAGGCGCATCAGCGATCTAGGACCGGGCGGCGGGTATATAGTGGCCTCGGTCCACTGCATCCAGCCCGACGTGCCGCCGGAAAACGTGCTCGCGATGTGTGATGAAGTGGTCAAACACGGGCACTACCCCCTGCCGGCCCGTTAGCCCGCGCTGTAGCGTTCCCGGTCTTGGGCTTCCACAATCTCCTCGCCGAGCGAAACCGCAAACCGGTCTGCCTCATCCTGAAGCTGGCCACA
>JAFGHN010000130.1 GCA_016930115.1 Spirochaetales bacterium
GGAACAGTGGCTGCTGTGCTCGACAGGGGTGCTCAAAGCCCTGGCGTTCGCCGTGCGTACGCTCACCGAGCCCGGGGACGGAGTCATCCTCCAGCCTCCGGTCTATCATCCGTTTGCTCCTCTCATACGGAACAACCGCCGGGTAGTGGTGGAGAATCCGCTCAAGGAGAGCGAGGGCGAATATTCATTCGATCTCGATCACCTCGATAAGGTTGCCGAAAAAGCGAAAGTTCTGCTTCTGTGCAATCCCCACAATCCGGTGGGTCGCGTATTCAAACGCGAAGAGCTGCACGGGTTGCTTGAAGTCTGCGCCCGGAGAAGATTGACGGTAATCTCCGATGAGATTCATTCGGACATCATCATGCCGGGGAATGTTCATGTGCCGCTCTATTCACTTGCCGGTTCGTATGACGTCCCGGTGGTGGTCCTGACCGCGCACACCAAGACCTTCAATCTCGCGGGAATACCAATGGCGTGGATTATCGCGCCGGACGATGATGTTCGCCAAAAGTTACAGAACACTCTTGCTGCGGCCCATGACGGTAAGTTCAGCCATTTTGCGGCTGTCGCCGCCGCAGCAGCCTACGGTAGATGCGCGAGTTGGCTTGACGCGCTTATCGCCTACATAGATGCCAACCGTGCCGTATTGAAGGCTGAATTGGAGACCGCAACGGGCATCCGGTTGGCTCCCATGGAGGGAACCTATCTGGCGTGGATAGATTTTAGAAAGACGGGCATAGATCCGGGGCGCCTGAACGAAACGATGCTCCGCAAAGCGGCTCTCAGGCTCAACGCCGGAGAAATCTTTGGGGTAGGGGGCTCGGGGTTCCAGCGGATGAACCTCGCCACTCCCCGCAGCCGAATTCTTGAAGCATGCGGGAGAATCAGAGAGGTATTCGGCGGCCCGCCTTCTCATCATGGAGCGGGCAGCCTCTCAGTTGAATAAAACTACCCGAAACTCTATCCTGTGCTATGCCCAAAGACCCCGGAAAGGCGATCTACGCAGGTAAGAAGATTTTTCTCGTCGGCATAAAAGGAACCGGCATGTCGGCCCTTGCGGAGCTCCTCTCGGACCGCGGTGCGGTTGTATCCGGGTCTGATACGCCTGAGAAGTTTTATACCGATGAGATCCTCGACCGCCTCGGGATCCGCTACCGCGAGAGTTTTGAAGCCGCCCATATCGACGGGTCTATCGACCTGGTGGCACATTCGGCGGCGTATTCGCGGGAAACCTGCCCGGAGCTCCTTGCGGCAACCTCTCTCGGCATACCGCTCTATTCGTATCCCCAGATGCTCGGTGAGCTTTCCCGTGGTTGCGATGCTACGGGAATCGCGGGTGTACACGGGAAATCCACGACCACAGCGCTGACCGGGGCGTTGATCAAGGCGATGGGTTTGCCGGCTTCGGTCCTCGTGGGCGCCGCGGTGCCGGCTTTCGGCTACCGTTCGACCCTCACGCTTGGAGCAGAGTTTTTTGTGGCGGAGACCTGTGAGTACCGCAGGCATTTCCTTTCATTTCATCCGGACAGAATTGTCATTACAAATGTCGAGCTTGATCATACCGATTTTTTTTCGGGGACGGAGGATGTGGAGGAGGCGTTCGTCGCCTACGGGCAACGGCTGCCGCCGGACGGCGAAGTCATCTATTGCGCCGATGACCCCGGCGCTGTCCGCGTCGTGAAGAAGCTTGGAGAGTCGAGGCCGGGGCTGTCGCTGGTCCCCTACGGCCTTACCGCTACGGGTGAGTTCCGGGTAACCGATGTACACCAGTCGCAGGGAAAGACGGAATTCACCCTGGGCGCCCTTCCGCCGGGCCTTGCGTTGCGGATACCCGGCCTCCACAACGTGCTCAATGCCGCGGCTGCGGTCGCGGTGATCTTCTCTCTGTTGCGGAAGAAGCACGGCGGGGTGGAAGACGCGGCGGCCGGTGTGATAGCCGGCGCTCTTGAAAGTTTTGCCGGCTGCCGACGGCGCAGCGAAATTGTCGGGGAGCGCAACGGTATCCTGTTCCTCGACGACTACGCCCATCATCCCACGGCGGTGTCAAAGACCATTGCGGGTTACCGTGTCTTTTACCCCGGGCGGAGAATAGTGGTCGATTTTATGCCCCACCTCTACTCGCGGACCAAGGATCTGTTTGATGGTTTCGTCGCGGCGTTTGATGACGCGGACGTGGTAATTCTCCACGGTATCTACGCCTCCGCGCGGGAGAAATCCGGGAAGGTGACCGGCGCCGATCTCTTCAGGGAGGTCAAAAAGCGCCATCCCCGGACATTCTATTTCGAAAAAATAGAAGAAGCAGAGGGTTTTTGCAGAGAGCTTCTGGCACCCGGCGATGTTTTCATCACCATGGGAGCGGGGGATAACTGGAAACTGGGACGGGCAGTCCTGGAGAATACAGGAGCGAAAAGTGATTAGCATGACCGGTTTCGGGTATGGCGAGTACCAGGATGACTGCCAGCAGGCGGCCATCGAAATAAAAAGCTACAACAACAAGTATCTCGACATACACGTGAATGTGCCGCAGAATCTGGGAAGCCTCGAGCCGCGTTTCAGAGAGTACCTTGCATCCCGGATCCGGCGCGGCAAGGTCGAGCTCACCTTGCGGTACCGCCGTCTGGCGAACGAGCTCACTTTCAAAGTTGATACAAGCGCCGTGGTAAGCTTCACGGATGTACTCCGTGAAATTGCTGCTGCTGCGGGTATCGGGGCGGAGATACAACTCTCCCATATTCTCGCAATGGAAGACCTGGTTCAGTCGAAAAGAGAGATCGATCCTGAAGAGGCGTGGGTCGCCTTGATGCCTCTTGTGGAACAGACTTTCGAAAAGTTCATGGATTCCCGCGTCAGCGAAGGTGAAGCAACCGAGAAGAGCATAGCGGCGCACCTCTCGGTGTTTGCGAATGCGGTACAGGCAATCGGTGAGAGATCGGGAGAACTCGAAACGGCGCTGCAGGAGAATATTCGTAGCCGGTTCGAGACGGTCTTGGGCAACAGGATAGATGAGGACCGGGTACTTGCTGAAACAGCGGTGCTGTTGGTAAAGTTCAGCATCGATGAGGAGATAAGCCGTCTGACAAGCCACCTTGAGGCATTCAGGCAGACAGCTGCGCAGATAGAGCCGGTCGGCAAGAAGCTCGACTTTCTCTGCCAGGAATTGAACCGGGAAATAAACACCGTCGGTTCCAAAAGCACAATTTACGAGATCAACCGCCAGGTTGTTGAAGCGAAGGATGCGCTTGAAAAAATCAGGGAACAGCTCCGGAATGTCGAATGATGTGAGAATAGCGATCTCCGGAAAAAGCGGCTGCGGAAACTCAACCGTGAGCGCCATAGTCGCCGGAAAGCTGGGATTGGCTCTCGTCAATTACACCTTCAAGTCGATAGCCGCAGAGACGGGAATTCCCTTTGCCGAGGTCTGCAGAAAGGCCGAGGAGGATCCGGGCTACGACTATCAGGTTGACGAAAGACAGGTTGAGCTGGCCAGGGCAAGACCCTGCGTGCTCGGTTCCCGGCTTGCCGTATGGCTTCTGGAAGACGCGGATGTGAAAGTCTATCTGGAAGCATCACCCGCTGTCCGGGCGGGCAGAATACGGCAACGGGAGGGCGGTCACTTTTACGAGATTCTTGAGAAGATGGTGGAGCGGGACGAACGGGACCACGCGAGATATCTGAAACTGTACGGCATTGATATCGACAGGTACGATTTTGTCGATCTAGTGGTGGATACTGAACGCAAGACTCCTGAGCAAGTCGCCGAAATTATAATCAGCCGGGTACGGGACAGAGCCGGTTGACCGACCGCGCAATATCCTTAGAATTATTCAAATACAAGGAGACGAGATTGTACACCCCTGTTGATCCGAAAGTGAGTTTTCCTGAGTTAGAGAAAAGGATACTCGAGTTCTGGAAGAAATCGGACATATTCAAAAGATCGATTGCCGAGCGGGAAGGAGCCGACGAATTTGTATTCTATGACGGGCCACCCTTCGCCACAGGATTGCCTCATTACGGCAATTTTGTTCCCGGGATTATCAAGGACATTATTCCCCGTTTCAAGACCATGCAGGGGATGAAGGTGGAGCGCCGATTCGGTTGGGACTGTCACGGGTTGCCTGTGGAATATGAGATGGAAAAGGAGCTCGGTATATCCGGCAAGAAGCAAATAGAAGATTACGGCGTGGCGAAGTTCAACGAGGCTTGCCGTTCCATCGTTCTCAGATACACACGGGAGTGGGAAACGATCACCACGCGTCTTGGCCGTTGGGTTGATTTCGAGAATGACTACAAGACCATGGATGCGGACTATATGGAGTCGATCTGGTGGGTGTTCAGGCAACTGTGGGAGAAGAAACTGATCTACGAAGGGCACTACGTCCTGCCGTACTGCCCGCGGTGCTCCACTGTTCTTTCCAACCACGAATTGAACCTGGGCGGGTACGAAAACGTACAGGATCCCGCAATTACGGTGAAGTTCAAGCTTGTGGGTGAAGAGAATACATACTTCCTTGCCTGGACCACCACACCCTGGACCCTCCCTTCGAATCTCGCGCTCGCCGTCGGTGAAAACATCGAGTATGTGAAAGTGCAGGACGGCGTAGAGCGTTACATACTTGCCCGTACACGGCTTGGGCATTACTACAGGGACATCGAGAAGCTCGAGATCGTGGAATCCTTTACGGGAAAGGATCTGGCGGGCTTGAGATACGAGCCGCTTTTTCCGTATTTTGCGGATCTGTTTGATACCGGCGCCTTCAAGATATTTACGGCAGACTATGTAACCACCGAGGACGGCACCGGCATTGTTCACACCGCCCCTGGATTCGGTGAAGACGACTATGAAACCCTTCGCGGCACCGGCATCCCGACGGTTTGCCCCGTGGATGCGGAATGCAAATTTACCGCTGAGGTATCCGACTACCAGGGCGTCTTTGTCAAAGACGCCGACAAAAGCATCATGGATGCGTTGAAACAGGAAGGCAAGCTCGTCAGAAGGGAGAGTTACTATCACAGCTACCCCCACTGTTGGCGGTGCAGCTCACCGCTGATCTACCGGGCCGTTTCCTCCTGGTTTGTGAATGTGCAGGCGATAAAAGAAAAGATGCTCGAGGCCAACGACAGTATTTCGTGGGTGCCGGATCATGTGAAAAAAGGAAGATTCGGCAAATGGATCGAGAATGCCCGCGATTGGGCGATATCGAGGAACCGTTATTGGGGGAATCCGCTCCCGGTTTGGCGGTGCTCGAGCTGTGGAGAAACCGAGTGTTTCGGGTCGCGAAAGGAGCTTGAGGAACGGTCAGGTGCCGCCGTCGGCGATCTTCACAAGCATTTCGTGGATGAAATCACCTTTCCCTGTTCCTGCGGCGGGACCATGAAACGCATCAGCGAGGTCCTGGACTGCTGGTTTGAATCCGGCGCCATGCCCTACGGGCAAAACCACTATCCCTTCGAGCGCAAGGAGCATTTTGAGGCCAACTTTCCGGCCGATTTCATCGCCGAGGGACTCGATCAGACCCGGGGATGGTTCTATACCCTCACCATACTCGCCGCGGCTCTTTTCAGCAGCCCGGCGTTCAAGCAGGTGGTGGTAAACGGTATCGTCCTCACCTCGGAAGGGAAAAAAATGTCAAAATCCGCAAAGAATTATACGGACCCTTCCGAAGTAATCGCCGAGTTCGGCGCGGATGCTCTCCGGTTGTTCCTGATGAACTCCGCGGTGGTAAGAGCGGAAGACTTGAGGTATTCCAACGACGGTGTACGGGAAGTGCTCAAGAATATGCTGATACCCCTCTGGAACGCATATAGCTTTTTTGTTACGTACGCCAATATCGATGGTATTGCCCCAACCGCCGCGCCGGTGAGTCCTGACAACCCCCTGGACAGATGGATACTATCGGAGACCGAACGCCTTGTAGAGGACGTAACCGTCAATCTCGAATCCTACGATATACAGAAGGCGATACAACCGCTGGAGAATTTCATCGATATCCTCAACAACTGGTACATCAGAAGGTCCCGCCGGCGTTTCTGGAGATCGGAAAACGATTTGGACAAAGAGCAGGCCTACCAGACACTCTATGCGGTGCTCATGAAGGTCGTGCGTGTCGCCGCGCCGTTTATCCCTTTTGTTACTGAAGAGATGTACCTCAATCTGAAATCTGAGGACGGAAAGGAATCGGTCCATCTGACGGATTTTCCGGTGGCGGACAGATCGATGCGTGATCCTGCCCTGGAGTACAAGATGCAGGTTGTTCGTTCGGCGGTTTCCATGGGCAGAGCCCTCAGATCCGTCCATTCGATAAAAACGAGACAACCGTTGAAAGCGATTCATCTGGTTACCAGGGACGATAATGAGCGTAAGGTCTTGCGTGAAATGGAAGACATCGTTCGCGATGAGCTGAACGTGAAAGAGGTGGTCTTCAGGGAGAACGAAGAAGACCTCGTGGAGTTCAGCGTGAAGCCGAACTATCGCGCTCTGGGTAAGGAGCTTGGAAAGGACATGAAAGCGGCGGCACAGCGCATCAGCGAGCTTTCAAAGAGCGAAATACTCTCGCTTCTCGAAGGCGCCACCCTTTCGATCGATCTCGGGGATAAGGTGCTGGAATTGGACGAAGAGCGCGTAATCGTCCAGCGGGAGGAAAAGGAGAACCTTAAGGTATTGAATGAAGGGTCCCTCACTATTGCGCTCGATCCGGAAATAACCGCCGAATTGTACGATGAGGGTGTGGTCAGGGACATCGTGCGCAGCGTTCAGAACCTGAGAAAAGACAGAGGACTCGATGTCACCGACAGAATCGTTCTGCGATTGCACGGGTCGGATGCCGTCCGTTCGGCTGTGGAAGGGTTTCAGGATCACCTCATGGAAGAGACCCTCGCCACGGTTTGGGAATGGGAACGAACTCCCGGCGGCATAGAGATAGAGTGCGGTGATGAGACCTGCGTGGTTGATCTGGAAAAAAAGTCTTAACCTGGCCTGGATTTCGGCGTCGGTACTGATCCTGCTGAGCGCGTGTGCAACGATCGGCCGACATGAGACCACAGACCTCGAAATGGCTCTCGTCGCCGCGCTTCCGGCGGAAAGCCCGGTGTATCTGTATGTAAACCCTCAGCCCGGTATCGGGCTTTTCGAGAAGGTTGCCGAGCTTTCAGACGGCTGGTTTGAAGGTGTTGCGCGCCTGGTGGAAAACGGAGACGGAATATACGCAGCAGTGACTGTCCTTGCTTCTGGCCCGGCGGACTGGACGCTGATCGCTCTGGGGAATTTCCCGGTGGGAGCCTATTCGGCGGCGATGAACCTCGATAGGGGATGGAAAAGAGTGAGCGGCGCCGGGAGGCGTTGGATTTCCACGGGCCTGGGTTTTGAAATTGCCTTTCCGTCATCTCAACTGGTTGTCGCCGGTTCGCGGAACCTGGAAGAAACGGTGGAGCTGTTGCGGAAACGGCCCCTTCCCGCCGGGCCCCCGCCCGGCCGGTTTTATGATCTGATATCACAGGATACCCGTCGCGGCGTTGTCGCTTATGTCGTCGATGCAGGAGATTTTCTTCCCTTGGGGCTCCCTCCGGGTTTTGTTGCCGGATGCACCGCGACGCTGACCGGTGACTTTATCGGTGACAGCCTTGAGGCGGAGATGGTGCTGCGGTTCCCCACCGCCGCGACAGCCAGGGTGTCCGGGCTGGCCATCAGGGCCCTCACTATCGCGGAGACGAAGAAGGGTGTTTCCGGTATGTTCGCAGACGCCCGTGTCCGGGTGGAGGATGATTCGGTGACCCTGGGGCCGATTCTGATCGAGCCCGGGGATGTGGCCGGGTATCTTGAGCGCGCGCTTCTGAAGGAGGGGGGGACGAGGTGAAAACCGGTATCGTCGACTACAAGGCGGGAAATCTGAGAAGCGTCGAGCTGGCGCTCAAATATCTCGCCGTCGACTACGTGGTTGCCGACGCCCCGGGTTTGCTCGAAGGGGTGGACAGGCTGATTTTTCCCGGAGTGGGGGAGGCCAATTCGGCGATGAGAGTCCTTGAGGCAACGGGGTTTGACGCGTACATTCGCGACTTTGCGGCGAGCGGAAAGCCTCTCCTTGGAATCTGTCTCGGGTGCCAGATACTCATGAACGCATCGGATGAGCGGGACACCAGGTGCCTTGGAGTGTTCCCCGGGGAAGTCAGGCGT
The DNA here is from genome assembly GCA_016930115.1 of Spirochaetales bacterium. Lineage (GTDB taxonomy): Bacteria > Spirochaetota > Spirochaetia > ARS1246 > ARS1246 > JAFGHN01. The sequence continues at coordinate 8,168 of JAFGHN010000130.1, forward strand.
TTCCCGGCGCGGCCGGGGTTGAAGGTGCCCCACATGGGGTGGAATCAGGTGTACCAGAGGGGACGCCACCCGGTTTTTGAGGGCATCCCCGACGGCGCCTCGTTTTACTTTGTTCATTCTTACTATGTTGAACCCGGAGCGGCGGATATAGAAATCGCCTCCACCGATTACGGCGGGTTTTTCACTTCAGGGGTCGCGAGAGACAACGTCGTCGCTTTCCAGTTTCACCCCGAGAAATCGGGCGAGTTGGGCCTGAAACTCCTTGCGAATTTCTTCAGGCTGTAGGGGCGGTATCATGCTGCAAAAGAGAGTCATTATCTGCCTCGACGTGAGAGAGGGCAAAACGACAAAAGGGATAAAATTTAAGGGAAACGTCGATCTGGGTGATCCTGTCGAGATGGCACGGGCTTACTATGAAGACGGTGTGGACGAGCTCGTTTTTTACGATATCACCGCATCAGCCGAGAAACGAGGAATCATGATCGATGTGGTACGGAGGGTGGCAGAACAGATTTTTATTCCATTTTCCGTCGGCGGTGGGCTCGGATCTGTTGAGGACATGCGGGAGGTTCTGCTCGCCGGTGCGGAAAAAATAAGCGTCAATACACAGGCGGTGTCCAACCCCGGCATTATCGATTCCGGGGCGGCGCTTTTCGGCAACCAGTGCATCGTGCTGGGGATGGATGTCGCCAGGGACGTGTCATCCGCAAGCGGATACCGCGTCTATACTCATGGAGGGAGGACGAGGACCCAACTGGACGCGCTTCAATGGGCCAGAGAGGCCGAACAGCGCGGCGCAGGAGAAATCGTTCTCAATTCGATCGATGCGGACGGAACGAAAGAAGGCTATGAGCTCAACGTTACAAGAATGATATCCGAGGCCGTCGGTATACCGGTAGTAGCGTCAGGCGGGGCTGGGGAACCCGAACACCTGGCCCGGGTCTTCCGGGAAGGCAACGCTGACGCCGCTCTCATTGCGTCGATGGTGCATTACGGGAAATACACGGTGGCCCAGATCAAGTCCTTTCTTGCGGCGCGGGGCATCCCCGTGCGCACCACCGTCTGAAGCGAAACTACTTGTCTAATGAAAGACGATTTCTGTATTATATATCGATCCCCGTCAATTCTGGAGTATTGCCGATGCCGACTTACGAATATGAATGCTTGAAATGCAATCACCGGTTTGAGGTTATGCAGAGCATAACCGACGAGCCTCTGCGGGTCTGCCCGGAGTGCGGTGGAAAGGTCAGGCGTCTGATACACGGTGGCATGGGTATCATTTTCAAGGGAAGCGGGTTTTATTCCACAGACAACCGGAACGGGTCGCGAAAAGGCGGCGGAGAATCCGGACCTGCTCCCGATAAGGCAGCATCCTCCTCCGGTTCAAGCGCCGCCGGGGATGCTTCCTCCTCATCCGCCGGTCCAAAGAAGGATACGGCAAAGCCCAAGGGACGCGCCTGAGGGCTGATTCCCCGGGTTGCGGGGCTTTCAGGCAGGCGGGTACCAGAACCTTTCCATCCCAGCGATTGACGCCGAGACGGGCCCGTCGAGCCCAAGGCCTGCGTAAGAGTGTTGCATCAGCGCGAAATCAGGGCGGATGAGCGGTTTTTCAGGCGAAAAGACCGTGCAGCAATCCTCGAAAGGCAGGATCGAAGTTTCATAAGTACCGATCTTTTTCGCGGTTGTCACTATCTCTTCCTTGTCGAGGGCGATCAACGGCCTGAACACCGGCAGGCGGGAGGTACTTCCGGTGAAGCGCATGCTTTGCGCGGTCTGGCTCGCGACCTGGCTGAGTGATTCGCCGGTTACCAGACAGAGCGCCCCACGCAGGCCGCCGATTCGCGACGCGCAGTCCATCATCGCCGCGCGCATGAGGAGGGTAGTCTGTGGCCGCGGGGCGCCACGGCGTATTGCCAGAGCCACCTCAGTGAAGTGAACCACGTACAGGTTCAGGCCGCAGCACGGCCCGGAAAGCTTCTCTACAAGGGTTTTCACTTTCCCGAGTGCCTCTTCCGCCGTGTAGGGATAGGTGTGGAAGTACACGGCCTCGATGGCAAGACCCCGCTTGGCCATGAGATAGCCCGAAACCGGAGAGTCGATCCCGCCGGAAAGCAGCAGTATGCCCCTGCCGGCGACACCCACCGGTAGCCCTCCGGGTCCGCCGGCACCGTTGCCGTAGACATAAGCGCGGTCCCTGATTTCCACATGCACCACCAGATCGGGATGATGAACATCGACGGTCATTTCAGGGAACCGGGCGCGGATATCGTCGCCGATTGCCTCGGCGATCTCGTGGGAGGTGAGGGGAAAGGACTTGTCGGACCTCCGTGCGGCGATCTTGAAGGTGCCTTGGCCCCGGGTTTCCAGGAAACATTCCACCTCGTGAAAGACGGCAGTACGGACATCGTCGATGCGCTTCTCTGCGACGGTCGCCTTTGCATAACCGACGATGCCGAAGGTGGTGGACAGGACTCCCATCGAGGCGTTTTCCGCAGCATCCTGTATCTCAAGCAGAACTCTGCCCTTTGACAGGGTGAGTTTCGGCTTGAAGGGCCTGAGCCGGCGTTTTATGTTCCGGACCAGTTTGTCCTCAAAGTACCCGCGGTTTCCGCCTTTGAGGGAGATTTCACCCACTCTGATGAGAAAGAACATGTCAGCGCCGCTCCATCTTACCGATGAAAAGCCGCGTTTCGGATTCGAGAGCTCCGCAAAAAGCTTCGCAGTCCGAGTGTTTCGTTTCAGGCCCAATCGAGACGCGTATCGCAGATTGGGCGAAAGCATCGTCCGTCCCCGAATTCGTCAGCACCCGCAAGCTCTTCTTTCCTCTTGATGAGCAGGCTGAACCGGTGGAAACGGCAAATCCCCGATCGTTCATGACCCTGACAAGGACCTCGCCCGGAATCGGCGGAAAAGAGATCGTCATGATAAAAGGCGAATAGTCATCCTCAGATCCGTTATCCGGCTGAACGAGGAGCCGCGCGCCGCCGAGACGGGACACGCGCTCGAGTATAAACCTCCTGAGCTCGCGCGCCCGGGAAAACCACTTCTCCCTCTCTGCTTCCCATCGTTCAATCGCTCTCTGGAGACCGAAAATCGCCTGGAGATTTTCGGTGCCGGGCCTCACGCCCCCCTCCTGTTCGCCGCCCCGGTGCACCACTGTAAGTGGGCGCCCGAGATAGAGAACGCCGGCGCCGCGAGGTCCACCCAGCTTATGCCCGCTCGCGGACAGAGAGTCTATCCCAAGATCGGCGCACCTGAGTTTCCATTTGCCAAACGCCTGCACCGCGTCGGTATGTACGTGAACGTGTCTGGAAAAAAGCGATTCCTTTTCCCTGATAAGGCGGCTGATTGTCTTTACCGGCTGGATTGCGCCGGTTTCGTTGTTGACGAGCATGACGGCCGCCAGAACGGTCGTATCATCCACTGCGGCGGCGAATCTTTCAGGATCAACGATACCGCCGGGTCCCGCCTTCACGTGCCGAAGGACAAACCCCGCGTGTTTGAGCGCGTTCGCCGGTTCGTACACCGACGGATGCTCGATACCCGTAAGCACCACCGAGCCGCCGGCTTTTCTGGCGAGCAAAGACGACAGGACTATGTTATTACTCTCGGTCCCGCCGGCGGTAAAAAAGATGTTTGACGGCGCAACGCCCAGGGTTCCGGCGCACGTCTCGCGGGCTTGCTCAATGCACTCTCTGGCGGCTTTCCCCGGACCGTGGACTGATGACGGGTTGGCAAAAAGCTCCAGCGCTGTTTCGCAGGCCTCCACGTGTATGTCAGGAATCGGCGGTGCGGTGGCGGCCCAATCCAGGTAGATCATTGGATGGAAAGTATACCTGCACCGGATAGCGATAGCAAGAACGGCAATGGTTCCGGCGGAGGCGACAGCCGCGGTGATTTGTTGTCATCAGCAACGAAAAGTAGTAATCTGGCATTCGATATGTCAGACAGGCAATTGTGTTCCGATTCGGCTATCCAGCACTATGCTGAGCGATTAAAGGTCTGCGGCCATCCCATACGCCTCAAGCTCCTCTGTATGATTGAAAAAGAAAATGCCTGCGTGACCGAACTGTGGAGATGTCTCAACCAGTCGCAGCCGGTCATTTCGCAGCATCTTGCGGTCTTGAAGGAGAAGGGAATTGTGGAAGCCCGAATAGAGGGGAACAAGCGTATCTACTCGATCTGCGATCCTTTCATACGCAGTATCGTCAGGTCCCTCGATGTGGGAACCGGTCAACCGGTCATAACAACCTTTGAGATCAACGAATAGACCGGCGGCCACTGCGGCCCCGCAGGTTCACTACGAACCTGAACCCGCCGGCTCGGGAACGAGATAAGTCATTATAAAATCAAGAACCGTCGTCACCGCGGTTACTATCGTCGTCACCCACGCGGTGGTAATAAAGACGTTTTGGGCCACATCATCCGCCGCGAAGAGCCACTTCTTGCCGACGTAGATGTGGGCTCCTGGCTCTACCGGAGACGTCAATTCTGCAGATTGTCTCGATCCGGATTCCGCGAGGAAGTATATTTTTCCCAGGTTTCCACGGATCGGATCGATTCCTCCCGAAAGAAGCAGGTAATCGGCAACCGAATAACCCGGGGTGTATGCCACCGCGCCGGGAAGATTGACGGCTCCGCTCACGAAGACTTCGTTTCTGCGCAGCGGTATCAGAATGTAGTCACCCGGCTGGAGTTTCTCATTGCCCGCCTCGTCGCGCAAATGCCACACTCTTTCGAGCTCGAGGTTCCGGACCTCGCCGGTATCATTGCGCTTCAAGTAGCTTTCTTCCGCAACGGCCCTCGGGGTGGGACCGCCGACCTCCTCGAGAACATCAAGAAGCGTGATTCCCGGGTAGTAGGGAAAATCGATTCTCAGGCTCCGGTCGGGCACCTGGACCGGCGTTTCGCCGGAAAGCCTCGATCCGTAGATTGCGCCTTCTATGGTGATCCGCCTGACATTTTCGGAAATCGAACGCACCACCACCCTGTCGCCCGGAAAAATGGCGACATCCGGTCCGGTTTGCGCCGATGCGGTGAGATGTGTGACGGCGCCCCTTGTGTCGATCCGGTGTATCTGGATGCGTTCCGTATGCGCGCCGGGAAGCGTGCCGCCGGCAAGGTTGAGGAGCGTCTGGAGGGTTTCACCTTCAACAAGCTCGTACACCCCCGGAAACTGGACGAGGCCGGAGATCGACACGGTTATCTGTGCGTCCGGGACAAAGATCGTATCTCCGGGCTTCAGATAAGGATTGGATTTGAGCTCTGCGTGGCTGTAAAACCTGGAGATATCGTATATGGTCGATCTTCCTTCTCTTTCAAGGCGGATCGATCTGTAACTGCCGTTTGATTTAAACCCGCCCGAGACCGAGATTGCATCGATGAGCCGGTGCATGGGCGTCAGGACAACGAATCCCGGCCTCTCTACGTTCCCGTAGACAAACACGTTGAATTGCGCGGGTCCGGAAAGGGTGAAGCTCACGTGCTGGAGCGCAAGCGCCCTGATGAGTCCTTCCGAAATCTGCCGTTGGAGTTCGGGTATTGTTTTTCCCGTCGCGTCGATCCTGCCGAGCACCGGGATATTGAGCGTGTAATCCTCCTGCAGCTGGATGCTGTAGGTGGCCGTCCTCCCTCCGGCGGAGGCATCCAAGCCGATTCCCGCGCTCAGGACAAGATCAAACACGTCTCCCGGTGTCAGATTGTAATTGGAAACGTCTGCAAAATTTCTGTTGATATTGGTCTGCACGGATCTGGTGATTTGAAAAATTGAGGCTTGAAGGCCGAAACCTTCTCCTCCCGAACCGCCGTCCTGCGCCGGACAGTTGAAAACCGCAAAAGCCCCCAAGAGTAGCACGGTAATTATCCGTTTCACCCGCTCATACTAACCGCAGGGAGAAACGGTAGTCAAGCCGCAGCCTATTCCCTATACTCCCCCGGTATGAACGTTTCCACCCGAAAATTCCGCTTCGGCGGGCGTGAATCAGTGGTAACCTTCGGCCGGATAGAAGACGCCGTTGGAGAAGAGAGCGCAAGCGGTCTCGTGGTCTGCGACGCGAATACCCAAAGGTTTGCCGGCTCCTTCGAGCTTGCGAAGGTGGTTCTTGAGGCCGGAGAAGAACACAAAAACTGGAAAAGCATCGAGCGCATCCTCGATACCGCTGTCAAGTTGAAACTGGGCAGGGATTCCCGGATCATCGGTATCGGCGGCGGTGTGGTATGCGACATGGCCGCCTTCGCTGCTTCAGTCTTTATGCGCGGCTGCCGGGTCACCCTTGCCCCCACAACGTTACTCGCCATGGTCGACGCTTCTATCGGTGGTAAAACCGGAATAGATTTCGCCGGTTACAAAAACCTTGTGGGTTCTTTCTATCCCGCAGAGCGCGTGCATATTTCAGTACAGACACTTTTGACGCTTCCGGAGCGTGACTACAGGAGCGGATTGGCCGAGGTGATCAAACACGCACTTCTCGGGGCGGAGGACCTGCTTGAGCTTCTGGAGAAAGAACAGAAGCGATTCATTGAGAGGGAGGCCGGCGCAGTCGAGTCGAGCATATCGCGGTCGCTGGACATCAAGGGTGCTTTCGTGGAGCGTGATTTCACCGAGGACGGTATCCGGGCTCACTTGAACTTTGGCCACACTTTCGCTCACGCTCTTGAAGCTGCCACCGGTTTCGGCGGTTTCAGCCATGGTGAAGCCGTCGCCTGGGGAATGACCCGTGCGCTCGCAGCCGGTGTCGTGACGGGAATTACCGATAAAGCCTACGCGGAACGGGTGCGCCAACTGCTTGAGAGATACGGCTACTTCACCGGCGCGCTGCCGAAGGGGGTTACGGTCCAATCCGTCATGGCGGCGATGACGCAGGATAAGAAGAAACGACGCGGAGACCTCCGTTTTGTCCTGCAGCGAAATTGTGGTGATACACTGATTACGGCGCTCGATGAAGCGGTGGTTCGCGAAGTGTTGACGACCGATCAGGTTTCGAAAATCCGCTGAAGTTTGCCGTAGACCTCGTCAAAGGCGCCCGCAATCGCCGGGTCAGACGGTTCTCCCACGGTATCTGCGAATACTTCCAAAGACGAGATGCTCTCGGACACGGCGCGGCCGAAACTCTTGACCGGACGGAACCGGAAAGTCTCACCTTCGGACTCCAGGCACAAAAAACCGAGGCTCTTCGCTCCGGGTTTCAGCCTGCAGGGCTTAAGAAGATCGGCAAGGTGATTGTGAATGATCGGAAGGTCCTTATCAGCATCCAGGTTTCGCGCCGTGGGCGGCACCTCGAGCAATCCCGTATCCAGGTCTAGATAGGGAAGGGTGCGCAGAATGGTGCGGATCTTCGCGCCGCGCATCAGCTCCAGCCCGTCGACGGTGATTTTTCCTCTCAGATCCTTCAAATGAGACGTGTCTATGCGGCGGTCTTTCCGTTTGAGCAGTTTCAATTTGCCCCAGGGGAGCACCGCGATTTTCTTCCGGCCTTTGAAAGGCTCCAGGTCGAATTCCTGGTCCTGGATCTTCACTTTCCACGTGGTGTCGCGTTTCTTTTCACGGGCCGGCGCGGCGGTCCTTTCGGCCGAAGGGCGCCCGGCGCCGCCGGAGAGCTGGGGTTGAAGCATCGTAGATATCCGGCTCAGCCACTCCTCCTTGAGCGGTGATACCGAACGGGCGAAGGTGCGCGATGTCTTTACTATTTCGCCGGCCACGATGTACAGCGGCGCTTCACGAAACATCACCGAGCCGGGGTGAATGTAGATTCTGTCCGCCGTGGTCGTTCTGTACGTCCGGTCACCGCTTCTCCGGCATACGTACTGGATCAGGCCGCGTGAAACGGCGCAGAGGTAATCCGCAACCGGTCCCCCGGAGATTATCGGCACTCCCATGTCGCTGACTATTGCGGACAACTGCTCGTGTATATTCTCGATCTCGTGCATAACCCTTGAATCAAGGTAGTACCGCTCGCAGAATCGTTCGCGATCTTTCGCTTTCTTGAATTGGTCGAGAAGGTTTATGTATGAAACAAAATCACCGTGTTTGGTAGTGAAGGAGTGGTGGGCCTGACGCGCCTCGAGCTCCTCGCCCTGCGGCAAGAGATACGGTGAGTTTGCCGAGAGAAAGGATGCGGCGATAATGGCTTCGTCGACTACCCCGGGATACGAATAGATCGCCTCGACAATAATCCTGGAAAGGCGGGGAAGGAGAGGGAACTTCGCCATTGTCTCTCCAATCCTGGTGAGGCTTCTGTCTTCGGCAAGGGCCCCGAGCAGCTCGAGGGTCTCTATCGCGCCGAGGATCCCGCGGCGGTCGGGCTTGGAAATAAAATCAAATGATTCGAAATCCCTGATATTGAGCTCCGCCATTCTCAGCACGACCTCCGAGAGGTCCGTTCTGTATATCTCTTCCGTTGTAAAAAGGGGCCGCTGCTGGTAGTCATTCTCAGAATAGAGCCTGATGCATATTCCCGGCGCCGTGCGGCCCGCCCGGCCCTTACGCTGGTTGCAGGAAGCCTTTGATACGGCGTGTTCGACCAGTGACGACGTGAAGGTCGTCGGGCTGTAGTAGTTTATCTTTGCCATACCCGAATCGATAACGTACCGTATCCCGTCAATCGTAACGCTCGTTTCCGCAATATTGGTCGCCACGATTATTTTCCGTTTTCCCGCCGGAGTCGGAATGAAAACGCGCTCCTGTTCCTCCTTGCTCAACCTGCCGTACAGCGGCAGCACGACGAAATTCCGGTGATTCCCGAGGGTGTATATCGCGGCGATACATTCCTTGATCGCCCCTTCGCCCTGCAGAAACACCAGGATATCACCGGGTCTGCCTTCCTTCTCGATCCTTTCGATATGTTTGATGATGTGATTGCTCATTTCCCCGCCGGTTTCTTCGGGCGGATCGTAAACCACCTCGACGGGGTAAGCCTGGGCGTCGATCCTGATGATAGGGCAATCGTCGAAATAGGCCGAGAATACTTCGGCGTTTATGGTGGCGGAGGAAATGAGAATTGAGAAGTCGTCACGCACGCTCTGGATCCGTTTCAGCATCCCGAGCACGAAATCGATATTCAAATTGCGCTCGTGCGCCTCATCGACCATGATCAGGCTGTATTTCGACAGGTCGGGATCGGCTTTCAATTCCTGGAGAAGAATTCCGTCGGTCATGATTTTGATGATAGTTTCCGGGGCTGTGCGATCCTCAAATCTCATCTTGTAACCGACAATTCCCGGGACTTGCGAGTCAAGCTGTCTGGCGATGTAGTCACAGACCGAAAGCGTGGCGATCCTTCTCGGCTGCGTGACACCCAGTATCCCCCTTTTCGAATACCCCGCTTCATGGAGGATGACGGGAAGCTGGGTCGTTTTGCCCGAGCCGGTAGGACTTTCGACCACAACGGTACGGTTTTTTGAGAAAACCTCGAGTATGCGAGCTTTTTGCTGATAAACCGGAAGATCTCGCGGATTCATCGGATCACTCGCCTCCGCCAAGGAGCTTCAACGCTTTTTCTGCACTTGCTTCGAGGGTGAGGTTTTCATAGCTCAGCCTTGTGCGCAGGTCTCTGAGGTTGACGGTCCCACGGGCTTTCTCGTCTTCTCCGCAAATGATGGCAAGCGGGATGCCTTTTCGCTCGGCCGTCTTGAATTGAGCGCTCAGGCGTTTTTTCTCGAGCATGATTTCCACGTCCAGTCCGTATTCCCGTAGCCGTCCGGCGATCCGCTGGTAGTGGACATTGAGTCCATCATCGAGCATAAGGATGGCAATCTGAGGACCTGCTGCAGCCGCACTGTCCAATTTCCCGATCTCTTCCAGGGCCGCCGCCAGCCTGTCTATGCCTATCGACGCGCCCACCCCCGGAAGCTCCGTTTTTGTGTAAAGCGAGGCGAGATTGTTGTACCTGCCCCCGGAGCATACCGAGCCGATTCCCGGGAGATCGTCAAGGAGGGTTTCATAAACGATGTCGGTATAGTAGTCCAGCCCGCGCGTGATGGAGGGGTTGAGACGAACGCAGACGATGCCAAGATCGTCGAGTTGTTTCCCTATTTCGGCCATCCTTTCCGTCGATGCGTCCGGACCCCCGGCGGCCTCTTCGATCTTCCTGAGGGTCTCGCCGTAGTTGCCCTCCATCTTCGTGTAATCGATTATTTCGCACGCCTTTTGCGCCGGGAGGAATTCTTCGAGGCATTCGCGGACACCCTCTTCACCAATCTTGCCCAGTTTATCCACGGTCCTGAGTACTTCCGGCGCCTGGCCGCCGCATTCGAGACGTTCGAGAAACCTATTGAAAATCCGGCGTTGCGAGATTTCTATAGTTATTTCGCCGGCGCCTAAGTGTTCGAAGCAGCTTTTTATAAGAAGAATGATCTCGATATCCGCGTTCAGCGCATCGACGCCCACAATGTCAAAATCGCACTGTTTGAATTCCCGGTACCGGCCACGCTGGGTGTTCTCACCGCGCCATACCTTGCCGAGATGAAAACGCCTGAAGGGCAGCGGAATCTCGTTCTCATGGGCCGCCATATACCGGGCGAAGGAAACGGTAAGATCATACCGCATCGCCACGTCGCGGTCACCGTGATCTTTGAACCGGTAGACCTGCTTATCGGTTTCGCCGCCGCCTTTTCCAAGCAGGATCTCAGCGTATTCCAGGACCGGAGTGTCTATCGGCACGAACCCGAACGAGCGTATCGTCCGGGCCAGAATCGACTCGATGTTCTGGCGCGCAATTTCATCACGCGGCAGGAAATCGCGGAATCCCTTGAGCACTCTCGGCTGTATGATGTCGGGCATGCGAGTTTCTCCTTAAGCCTTACTATGCACCAGAGCTCCGTTCTCTTTCAAGGAGCGCGGCGGGACGTGTGGCGGGGCGGTGCCTTGACGGAATTGGTCAAAAACCCTACATAATGCAATAAACGTCTTTGGCCGGCCGTGAGCCGACGAAAAATGCCGCGCCGGATGTCAGGATACACCTTTGCTTGTCAGATACAGACAGACTGAAAACGGTAAGCGAGAGAAGCTTGCCAACATCTACGGGGTCGAGGATCACGGAATACAGCGCAGTCAGATCGACCGAAACGCCCTCTCGGTTACCCGCCGGCTGCAAAGAGCGGGGTACGGCGCATATATCGTCGGAGGAGCCGTGCGGGATCTTCTCCTCGGGAAGCGGCCCAAAGATTTCGACGTCGTAACCGACGCTCCGCCGAGAAAGATTCGCAGGCTGTTCAGAAACAGCAGAATAATAGGCAACAGGTTCCAGCTCGTCCACGTGTATTATGGAAACACGATAATCGAGGTTTCGACCTTCAGGACAACTACGCCGGAAACCGAGGACTCCATCTTCGGGACCATGGCGGAGGACGTCCTCAGACGGGATTTTACGATGAACGGGCTTTTTTACGATCCCGAGCGCGAGCACATAATAGACTATGTCGGCGGGCTGGACGATATACGGGCCAAACGGGTGCGGGCGCTGGTACCTGTGGAGACCTCGTTCCTCGAGGACCCGGTCCGGATGATACGGGCCCTTCGCTACGCCGCCACCACGGGATTTCAGTTGCACGGAAAGATCTCAAAACATATACGCAAGCGTGCTGCCCTTATTCAGGAATGTCCAATCTCGAGACTGACGGAGGAACTGTTCAAGATACTCGGATCGGGAGACTGCGCCGTGTTTTTTGAGTCGGCGATTGAGCACGGTCTGCTTTCATATCTTCTGCCGAACATAGAGAAAACAATCGTCGGCAAAAACAAGCAACATATCCGGGAGGACTTCCTCGGTTCGCTGAGGGAACTGGACAAGGTCGTCTCGGATGGGCCGGATGTCAAGAAAGGTGTCATGCTCGCTTCGCTTGTCGCGCCGTTTATCGAACCGGAGCGCCGGGACGAGGAAGATCCATACGCTCTTCGCCGCGACATTTTCTTGAGTATAAAAGAGCTCATCGCGCCGCTCACGCCGCCGAATCTCGAGGTTGATATGGCCGCGGGACGCATACTCGGCATTCCGGCCTCCCGGCGCCGTTCGGGACGCAGGAGACGCCAGCAACTCCAGCAAAAAAGAATCGAGTAGTCGGCGGGGGGGCAAGAAAATGGCCGCCGCGGTGGCGGCGGCCATTCTGCCGGCAATTTGAAGGGTGTATCGGCAGCCTGTTATCCTGCGATCTTCTGCAGAAGCGCCGACGTTTTTTCGCCGTATCCGAAGGGATCGGCTTCGCTGGCCTTCTTCAGATAATCCTGTGCCACGTCAAACCGATTATCCGCGTAGGCATTTACGCCAAGGGCGTAGTAGGTAAGACCAAGCTCACCGCCCATTTGCTGGGAGGTGAGATAGTAATATTCGGCAAGGCTGTAGTCTTTTTTCGAGTAGTTGATCAGGCCAAGATAGTAGTACGGGATATCGTGCTTTTCGTTCCTGCCTATCGCTCTCAAGAAAGAGCTCTCCGCGGAGTCGAGATCGCCCTCCGAATAATACGCCATACCGTCTTTGACGAGCTCGGGGAAGGTCTTTACTGAATCCATGAATTTCTGGAAATCGGTGTAGAATTGCCCGGCCTCCACCCAGCTGAAAACGTCTGTCATAACGAGGGTGCTGTTTGCCGCCATTGTCGCCTCGGTGCTCAACACCGACAGCGTATCCCACAACATGCGATTATACTGCTTCAACCCCGAGTCTGCCAGAAATGAAACCAAAGCCCAGGACTCGGCGTAGAAAGACTCTATCTTACTGTTCGCGCCGTCAACATCTATTTTGAGAAGGTTGTCCAGCGGGATGAAATCGTAACCGCTTTCCCCGGAGATGATGCTTTTTATCGTTTTCACCCATACCAGGTTTTCCTTGAAGACCGCGCTCGCCGATTGCGCGTCGTACTCGCTATTTTCCAGGTAAACGGCGAAACCTTTTTGCAACCAGAGAGGGGGGTTGGGGACAAATGCCTTCAGGAACTGTACAAAACCGTGATGGACGAGCGCTTTTTCAAATGATTCGTCGTTAGTGTAGAACCCGAGGAGCTCGCTTTTTGCCAGGTCCTTGTATTGCAGGTAGACGAAGGAGTCGCGTTTTTGTGGAATCAGCGTGGAAAGGTAGCTGTCAAAGTTCGTCTTGTTCGCAAAGACCCGCACCCGCAACTTGGTATTCAGTTCTTCGGTGTCAAAGTGAAGGTATTGGTTGTACAAATCGAGAAACGCATCTAGCATATCCGCGGTTTCCTGGGCGTGTGCAAGGCTCACTTCGGAAAAAACGCGATAGTATTCGCCTGTGGCTTCCTGAAAAGCGCCGGTTTGCGCGGATAGTCCTGAGAGCGCCAGCATAGTGAGCGACGCCATGATTATTAGTCTCTTCATATCGGCCTCCGCGTAAATCTTAGAATTTGCCGGTATGTATGTCAATTAATTTATTTTTTTTGTTCGCGTTGATCTGAGCCCGCGCTTCGGGCTATTTACCGTGACCGGCCCGATCTCTCGCCAGAGAGACATGCCCGACGTGTATGTCCAACTTCTCTATCATAATTCCGGTATATCGTTCGATATTCTCGATTATGTACCCCTGAAACTCGTGCAGGTTTCCTGAAAGCTGTGCGCCGTAGGGTACGTCGAGATAGACAGACACGACATAACCGTTTCCGCCGGTGCGCACAATCACTTTTTTTATCGTCAGGGTATTATCAAACTCATCGGCACAGTGCAGTACCATCTGGGTGAGCGCGGCTTCCGATATCGTAATCCGCCCCTTTTGCCCGAACTCGGGTCTCACCACAGATTTTTCAAACTCATGTGATTTCTTTGAAAAGAAGAATCTGCCTCTCTTCAGGAAGACCCGTATCGCTTCGTAGAGTATATGCGGATAGTCACGGGCCACTTCCACGGCCGGTACCGGTATGACGTGTTTGCCGGCGATATTCCGGGCATTGATCGCCCTCGCTATTTCCTCTTCCGTGGCTATGTCCTCGATTCTCAATATCCTGGAAGGCTGGGGCAGACGGATCCTTTGAGCGATTCGCCTGACCATTTTCTCGGATGTGCCGATAATCAGGACCCGTTTGAACTTCTCTTTATCGAGCGCCTCAATTACTTCACGCCGGTGTTCATAATCATCGAACAGGGCTGTTTTTATTGCGGAGAGATAGGCTGTTTCTTTTTTTGCCGATTTTCCGGCAAGGATTTTCTGATCCTTTATGAGCAGGCCATCATCGATAATGAGATCAAGCCTGTATTTCTTACTGACGAGTTTTGCGCGAAAACTCTTGCCGGTTCCGCTCCTGCCGACCAACGCGAATACTTTGACCCCTGTTATTCGCCACACAAGACTGTGAAAAAAACCGGTCATGCATCACCCCGTATCTACATAGTACAGAGACGCTGGCGCCTTGCATAGCTTTTTCCGCCTTCTTGACAAAGGCTGAACCACCGATGAAACTGATATGTCTGCTTACTCTTATGATTACATCCGGCAAATACGCAACCCGTGTTCAGAAACTCATGTACCTGTCACTCTGGGGTTTGCCGGCTTTTCTCTGCACCGTTTTGTTGCTCTTTGGTCCCGGGTTCAGCGCGCCTCTCACGATCTGGCGTGGATACCTGATCTTGCTTGTGGACGGCGAAGCAGAGCTCCGGCCCGTTCTCGATTCGTTGCGGGCTTCCGGCATTGAGTACGTATCCGACCGGAACACCCGTGTATTCTTGAATGTTTTTTCAAATACAGAGGTAGTGCCCCTCTCATCGCTGGTCAACAGGCTGGACCCGGCTGACCCGAGATACGATCCGTATATGTCTGCGCTTCCGGGTTATTTCAACGCGCGGTACGCCGCCGAGAGTTGGTATGTCGTGTATGTCAAATCCACCGGCACCCAGGCCGGGTTGGCGTTATCGGTTTCGAAATGTCTCAAGGCTCTTGGCATAGAATACCGGCTGCCGGAGTGGAGACCCGTCTGGTTTTTTGCGGGGCCGGCGGCGGCCTTCGGATTTCTCTTTTTGCTCGTCCGCGGCCGGAGACGCTCCCGGGAGCTCGTGTTTATTTCGACGCCGCTCTTTATCCTGGCTGCCAAATCGTCCGGGCTTGGACTTGCGGCTTCTTTCATGCTCATCCCGGGTTGGCTCTATCTCGGGGATTTTCTCATGGTGCTGTTGGACGGTTTTCTCTACGAACGGAAGCTTGTGCCGGACCGGCGATCGCTTCTCACCGGACTCGCGTTGGTCGCCGCAGGGGTGACGTGCGCATATCTGCTTTCGTTCTTTCACGTCGACCCTCCCCGCTACTGCGGGGCGCTCTCCCTTACGCTGGGGGCGTTGGTGGCGTGGGCGGCGATGATGTGCGGCGGTCTCTTATTGAAAGCGGCGGTCAGCTATCACAGGATATTCAACGGAATATCGCTCCTCCGGGGTACCGGCTTCAAAGTGCGCGGCCAGCTCGGGTTCATGAACGTCATGCTCAAGGCGTTGCTCGTGTCGGTGATTGTCATTTCTCCCGCACTCACGGTGCTTTCGCGGGTTGACCGGGGACTCGCCGTCGCGGAACCGGACCACACCCACCCCGGAAGAGAGCTCACCCTGGAGAGGCTTGCACAGCTCGCGCAAAATCCAGCGGGCGGCACGCTCCCTGACCTCTCGGACTATGTCGTCCATCGGGCATACCAGGATTCGCTTCTCTACGAACAGGAGTGGATCTATCCGGGTCAAGACAGCGGGGTCAACCTCAGCAGTTACAGAGCTGAAGACGGCAGGATTGTTGAGGAACACAAGCGCGTGCTCTCCTTCGATTCGCAGTGGTTTGCCGATGTGATTGCCGACGCTGCGGACGACGGTCTTGGCGGGATGTTACTGGCGCAAGGAGGGGACGCTGCGGTGAGCCTCCGGAGTACGGACGGGCAGCGCGTTCAGAGAGCCCTCAAATTGCTGGCGATGTGCGCGCTCATTATCGTTCCACTTGCGTATATGCTGCCGAGTTTGACAACCTATTATATCTATGGTATGAGAAATTCACCTTTAAGGAGAAAACGTCAGACCGCATGAAACGACTAAGCACCTTTCCAAAGGGGGGCGTGCATCCACCCGGGCGAAAGCACCTGGCCCACTCCCTCCCTCTCCAAAATGCTAGTATTCCTTCACTTTCAATTGTTCCGCTGTCACAACACATCGGCAGCCCGGCGGAGTGTGTTGTTTCCGTAGGCGATGTGGTCCGTGAAGGAATGCTCATCGGCAAACCTACGGGTTTTGTCTCCGTCGGCATTCATTCGCCGGTTCCGGGTACGGTGAAGGAGTTAAGGCGTATTCATCTGCCAAACGGCGTTCAGACCGATGCCGTTTGTATCGAGCTTGCCGGAGAGTTCGACCGGTTGGGCAAGTCGCAGGAGACTGTCGAGTGGGAGAATATGTCGGCAAAAGAGCTCCTGGACCTGTTTGCGCAGATGGGAATCGTCGGTATGGGTGGAGCTACTTTCCCTACGCACGTAAAGTTCTCCCCGCCGAAGGGTAGCCGCGTCGAGTTTTTCGTCATCAACGGTGTGGAATGCGAGCCGTATCTGTGCGCCGATCACAGGCTTATGCTCGAAAAGATCCGGGAGATTTTTGAAGGTTTGCGGGTGATCCGGAAAATACTCGATCCCGAACAGGTGCTATTCGCGATCGAGGCGAATAAGCCCGATGCGATTGAAGCCGTGATGTCGTACTGCCGGCAAAACGTTCTAGATGTGAAGGTAATGCCTCTCCATGTGAAGTATCCGCAGGGGGATGAGAAGCAGGTTCTGAAGGCCCTCACCGGCCGAGAGGTGCCCTCCGGCGGATTGCCCATCGATATTGGCGCGGTGGTCAGCAACGTGGGTACCGTCAACGCGATATATGAGGCCGTGTGCTTGAAAAAACCGCTCATAGAGCGCGCGCTTACCGTGTCCGGGGGTGCCGTGAAGAATCCGGCCAATCTCAAAGCGCGGATCGGCACGCCTGTTTCCCAGCTCCTGGAAGAGTGCGGTGGGTTTTCAGAGATGCCTGAAAAGATAGTCATGGGCGGACCGATGATGGGATTCACGGTTCTCGATCTTGATACTCCGGTTACAAAGGGCACTTCCGGTATATTGGCCTTGACGGGGGCCGAAATTCGTTCGGCGAATCAGACCGCCTGCATAAGTTGCGGAAGCTGCATCTCCGTCTGCCCGCTCGGGCTCAATCCCAGGCTCCTGTACAAGCTGGTCGACCATCTCGATTACGGCGGCGCCGTGGAAGCCGGTTTGATGGACTGCAAGGAATGCGGATGCTGCGGTTTTGTGTGCCCGGCCCACATTCCGCTGGTCCAGGGAATGCGGCTTGGTAAGCGCATCCATTTGAAAAACAGGAAAAAGGCGTAAACCATGATCGAACTTGAAAGACAGCGGATTACTACGTCTCCGCAGATACACAAACCTATCTCAACCGCAGCAGTCATGTGGGCGGTGAGCGCCTGTCTGTTGCCGGCGGCGGTCTGGGGCGTCTATTCATTCGGGTTGCGTGCCCTTGTGGTTATGCTCGTATCGATAGCCGCCGCGGTCCTGACCGAGTTCGGTTTGGGGCTTGTCTCAAAACGGTTCACCATACTCGACGGGAGCGCTTTTCTGACCGGATTGCTCGTCGGTTTCAACGTGCCTCCGGCGATACCGCTGTATATTCCGGTCATTGCCTCGGTGTTTGCGATCGCCGTGGTAAAGTGGACGTTTGGCGGCCTGGGCTCGAACTGGATGAATCCCGCGCTGGCGGGAAGGGTGTTCGTTGCGTTCTCCTGGACGGGCCCGATGACGAGTTGGACCATCCCCCGCAATCTCGTTGATGCCGTGAGCTCCGCCACGCCCCTTTCGGCGGTAAAGAGCGGTTTGTTCACCTACTCGGGTGATGCGGGTGGTCCCATGCAGTTTCTTTCCGAAATCGGGTACCCTCATTCCGCGTTCGACGGCAAAGTGACCGATTTCTTGAGGAGCGTGTTCGAGCCCCTCGGCGCTACCATCGAGCCTGGATATGGAGATCTGTTTTTCGGAAATATTCCCGGATGTATCGGCGAAGTCTCGGCGTTCCTGCTTCTTATCGGCACGGTCTACCTCTTCGCGAGGAAGATAATCACCTGGCATGTTCCTGTCTCCTATCTCGTTAGCTTTGGTGGCCTTGTATGGATATTCGGCGGGAGCAGGTTCGGATCCGGCGCTTTCTCCGGGGATGTGGTGTTCCATCTCTTTACGGGCGGCTTGATCCTCGGCGCGTTTTACATGGCGACGGATATGGTCACTTCGCCCCTGACGCGGAAAGGGCTGCTCATTTTTGGAGTGGGCTGCGGCTTTTTCACCTTCCTTATCCGTTTTTTCGGTTCCTTTCCTGAAGGTGTGAGCCTCGCCATCATTATCATGAATATCTTCGTGCCCCTGATCAACAAGTACACCGGTCCAAAGCGGTTTGGCGTAACAAAGAAGGGCGAGGAGTAATCTTGCGATGAATGATGTTGTAAACGTCGGCGGCAAACTGGCGCTCATCTGTGCGGTGGCGGCGATCGCGCTTGGATTGGTGAATGCCGTAACAGCGCCGGCAATTGACAAGGTAAAAGAGCAGCAACTTTCGGCGGCGCTCGACGCGGTTCGCGGTACAGCGGAAGCCGGTGAAGAGCGGTTGGTTGAAGGAGAGCCGATCGTGGACGGCTATTACGCGCTCGTACAGGATGGCACAAGCGCGGGGTACATTCTCAGGCTTACCGGGACCGGGTATGCAGGCGACATGGAGATTCTCGCCGCCTACCGGCAGGATGGAGAGATCAAAGCCGTGGCGCTTATGAACAACTCGGAAACACCTGGACTCGGCAAAGAAGCGGAAAAACCGGCATACATGGAAAAATATATCGGTACCGGCGCCGGCCACCCCGTCCCTATGAACAAGCAGCAACTCACCCAGGAAGAAGCGGACGCGATTTCCGGGGCGAGCATCACCTTCATGGGAATAGCCCAGGCATTGAAGGCGGGTTCAGATTACGTGAAGGAACAATTAGGAAAATAGCTATGGGGAATTTTACAAAGGGCATTCTTAAGGAAAATCCTATCTTCATCATCATGCTGGGGCTCTGCCCGACCTTGGCCGTGTCGACGCAGGTGGTAAACGCGATTGGCATGGGGGTGGGTGTAATCTTCGTGCTGCTTGGTTCCAATATCTTCGTGAGCCTGCTCAAGAATTTCATCCCCGAGAAAGTGCGAATTCCGTCGTATATCGTGATTATCGCATCCTTCGTAACGATGGTGGACCTTTTCATGCAGGGGTACGCTCCGTCGCTATCGAAGAATCTCGGCGTTTTTGTCCAACTGATAGTAGTCAACTGCATTATCCTCGGCCGCGCGGAGGCATTCGCCAAGAAATCGAACGTCAAAGACGCGGTATTGGACGCTTTGGGAATGGGTGTGGGTTTCACCCTGGGCCTTCTCCTCATATCGCTCATACGGGAAGTCCTCGGTTCGGGCACGATTACGCTATTCGCCATCGGGAATTTTGACGGAGTAATCCGCTTACCCGGTTTGAGCGAGTCGCCCGTTCGGGTCATGGCTTTGGCGCCCGGTGCGCTGCTGGTGATCGGTTACTTGAAAGCACTTTTCAACTGGACGGAGGCGAGGAGAAGCAAGGAGGCGACGGCGTGAGCTACGTTGGAATTATCATTACTTTTGTCTTTGTCGAAAACTTCATACTGACCAAATTCCTCGGTTTGTGTCCCTTTATCGGGGTTTCAAAGAACACCGAGTCTGCGGTAGGTATGGGTTTTGCCGTGACCTTCGTCACTTCCGTAGCGTCGCTCGCTACCTGGGCGATCCAGAAGCTCATCCTGCAGCCCCTTGGGCTCGCCTTCCTTCAGACGATCACCTTCATTCTGGTGATCGCGGCGCTTGTGCAGCTGCTCGAGATGGTAATACAGAAAATATCCCCGTCGTTGTACAAAGCGCTGGGCATTTACCTCCCGCTAATCACCACCAATTGCGCCGTTCTTGGAATCGCGCTTATCGCCGTAAGAAGCAACTACAATGCTCTCGAAAGCTTTGTCGCCGGTTTCTCGGCGGGCCTGGGCTTTTTGCTCGCCATTCTTCTCATGTCGACAATCAGGGAAAGGATGAATACCGAATGGGTGCCGAAGCCTCTCCGGGGCGTGCCGATAGCCTTTATCACGGGGGGGCTTATGGCGCTTGCGTTTATGGCATTTGACAAGGCGTTGCTCCGTAATCTCATAGGATAGGGGGAAGGCGATTATGCTTTTCATGAAGATACTCTGGGCTTTCCTCTCGGTTGGGCTGCTTGGCGCGATATTCGGGATAGGATTGTACGTCGCTTCGCGCTTTTTCGCCGTCAAGAAAGACGAGAGGATACAACAGGTAGTGGAGGCACTTCCGGGCCTGAATTGCGGCGCCTGTGGTTTTGCCGGATGCGAAAGCTATGCCGAGGCGATTGTCACCGCGGAAGATGTCGCTCTCGATCTCTGCAAACCGGGCGGTGCGGACACTGCAATGAAGCTCGGGAGTATTATGGGCAAGGAAGTGGAGTTTTCGGCGGAGAAGTTGGTGGCACAGGTGCATTGCCGGGGAGGCAAAGAAACCGCCGAGTACAAGTTCGATTACGAAGGGATAGAGGATTGTAACGCAGCCATGCTGCTCTACGGCGGCGCAAAGAAGTGTCCCTTTGGTTGTCTCGGCCTTGGCAGCTGCATCAAGGTCTGTCCGGTAGACGCTATTGATTATGATGAGGACGGCCTTGTTTGGGTCGACAGGGATCTCTGCATCTCCTGCGGCAAGTGCGTTGATATCTGCCCGACGGGCGTGATGAAGATGATACCCTACGGGGCTGATGTTATCGTTGCATGTAACTCTACGGATAAGGGCGGCGTAGTCAGAAAGTACTGTAAAGTCGGTTGTATCGGATGCGCGAAGTGCACACGCTCATCACCGGATGGTGGCTTTGTCATTGAAAATTTCCTGGCGCACATTGATTATTCAAAAAAAGGGGAAAGAAGTGCCGCTCTCGCGGATTGCCCCACCAAGTGCATCATCCGCACGGTGAAAGAGGTGAAAATCGAGGAATCTGCGCACCCGCTTGAAGCAGTGGCGGCGCAGGATTCCCATGACGCCGATTAACCTTGTTTTCGGCACGAACAATGGAATAGCGGCGGGTACCCCTGAAGCGCAAATAGAGAAGCTGTACCAGACGGCCTTCAAACCGTTTCTCGCAACACTGTATGAATTCCCGGGAGTGGCGCTCACGTTGCATTACTCCGGGGTTCTGCTTGAATGGTTGGAGGAACGCCATCCGGAGTTCATCATGCTCATCAATGAGATGGCGAGAAGGGGACAGATCGAGCTTCTCGGCGGCACTTACTACCAGACGGTACTGCCTCTTATCCCTTCGAATGACCGGACCGCCCAGGTTGAGTTGCTCACCACTCTTTTGAGACGGCGTTTCGGAAAGCGGCCCCGGGGTGCGTGGGTCACGGAGTTGGTGTGGGAGCCTTCCATGCCCTCGAGTTTGAAACGGTGCGGCATGGATTATGTCTTTCTTTCGGACCGGCATTTTGTTGAGGCCGGTTTGAGAAATGCCGAGCTGTACAGGCCGGTGCTTACCGAGGACCAGGGTAAGACCCTTTTTGTTTTTCCGGTATCGGAGGAAATGAAGCTCTTTCCGTATACTGCGGATCCAAAACGGACCGCGCGACGCGTCGCGGCTCTTGCGCGGGCGCGGGAGGAACGTGTTGTCAGTTTGATGGCCGAAGGTGAATACTTTGGCCATTGGAACGATACGTATTCGAGGCTCTATGAAGACGGCTGGCTCGCCGGCTTCCTCGAGGAAATCAGCAACCTGAAAGAGACCGTCCATAGCGCCCACCCAAGCGAATATCTGTCGCCGGACAAGGAATACTGCAGGTGCTACTTCCCGTGCACGTCCTACGAGGAAATGATGCGCTGGTCTCTTCCCGCCGAACTTGGCAGAGAGTTGGAAAAACTGATATCCGGCCGGATCAGCCAGCGAAACCGGGCGTATCTGAAGGGGGGATACTTCAGACAGTTCTTGAGCAAGTACCCTGAAACAAATCTGATGTATTCAAAGCTGATACGCACCTACGATCTGGTCAATCAAGTACGGGGAGACAAATACAGGAAAAAAGCGGCCAGAGAGGAGCTCTGGAAGGGAGAAGACCATTCGGCGTACTGGCATGGGAGACGGGGAGGCGTATATGTGAGCCCCATCAGAAAGGCGGTCTACTCAGCGCTTATCGCCGCCGAAAAAACCGCGAGAGAACGGGGTATTTTCAGGTCGCACATCAGTGTAGCGGATTTTGATCTGGACGGGATGAACGAGTATCTCTGCAACGGGTCGGAGTTGAATCTGTACATCCACAGGAAAGGGGGTATGGTATTCGAGCTCGATTATCTTGCCGAGCCGTGGAACTATCTCGATACTTTCAGCCGTCGCGCTGAACATTATCAGCAGCGGACCGAACGCTCCCATATTATCGACAAGTATCCGCGCAGGGCTTTCCTTGACCATTTTTTCGCGCCGGGTGAAAAGATCGCCGCGCTGGAAAAGCTGGCTTACGACGAATTGGGGAATTTTTTGACGCTGCCCTATCAGGTCAGGGATTGCCGCAAAGATAGCCTTGATTTGGTGTTTTTCGCAGACGGAATGGTGGCCACGGAAACCGGGCAGCACCCGGTCACCATAGAAAAGCGGTACAGGATGAATAAGACCACGGTCACCGTGGATTACTCAATTGCGAACAACGGCACCACCTCACTCGCGGCGCGCTTCTCACCTGAAATCAACCTGTCCTTTACCGGTGCCGAAGACGAACACCTGGGCCTTTTGGTAAGGAGGGGCAAAGAGGCCAAGGCAGTCGCCTCGAGAAGGCTTAACGAAAACGCCGTAGACGGGTTCACCGCGATTGACAAGAAAAATGATGTGATTATTGACGGAAGCTGGAACGTCGAGTGCGATCTTTGTGTTTTTCCGGTGGAAGCCGAATGGCTCGATCAGGAAGGTCTTCATTTCGAGTATCAGAGTACCTGTTTCTTTCCGGTCTGGAAGCTGTCACTACAGCCGGGTGAGGTATGGAGAGTCACAATTCGGTTGTCTTTTTCAAAGACTAATTGAGCTGACCGGTTTCAATCAACCGGCAGCGAGAAGTGAAATAATGTCGTTGAGCCAGGGCTGAACCTGCGTGTAGTATGCCTCCTCGGCAAAGACAAATTCCATAAAGGCTTCTTGATACCTCTTGAGATAGTACAGAGATTGTCCCTTATAGAAATGCGCGCGCTGTTTCTCACCGACGGTGCGTCGTGTCTGCATGTATGAGTCGATGGCGTTCAGGGCATCTTCCCAACGATTTTCTTCAAAGGAACCCTTGAGCAGATTTTCGAGCTCACCCCCGTCTTTCGGTGCAAGCCAGGCAGGCTTTTTTGTACCGTGCTCGGGCTGTTTCTTTCCGTCGAGGAGCCGCGCCAGCGCCGCGTTGGTCTCTTCCGAAAGTGTGGTCTTTTGCGGCGTTGTTTCGTAGGGCGTGGCCTTCAACGCCTCGCCCGAATCAACGGTTGCGGTCAGCATGAGGTACGGAAGGGGGCGGATTCGAATTTTCGGCTCAACCGCTACTTCGGGAATCGCGGCCAGGGGAATCTGAACGGACGCGGCGAGCACATTCTCGCCGGGACGGAACACCGCGGCGCCTGTTCTGAGCGCCTGGTCGTAGAACACACCGTAGTAGTAGGAGATTCCGGCCATCGGTTTGTCAACGAAAGGAACACCGGTATAACTCTGCGTGTCTACAAGCACCGCTTCAACGAGATCATCGGCCGAACCAATCGGCCCGGTACTTCTGTAGATGATAAGGTCCTCTCCGGGAGTCGCTGCGAAATTGACGGTCACCGAATCACCGACCACAAGAGCGGCAATTCCGGATACGGGAGAAACGGTTTTCTCCGGCTCTTCTCTCTGCGTATAACGTATACCCCGGGTCGTCTTGTTGCGGTACGGTACAAAAAAGATGTAGGGCTCCCCTGCGTCGTTCGAGGCCAGCACGGCATAGTAGTGCGGTCCCTCGGTTTCGGGTGTGTCTACGTATTCTTGCGCGCCCGCTTCCACGGTCGCCACAAGTCGCGCGCTCACAAAGTTCGATTCGTCGATCTCCTCATTTGCAGAATAGACGAGGTACTCCCCCCCGGCTTCAGAGGAATCCTGCCAGGAAAGGAGCACACCGTTTTCCACCGTCACCGCGGTGAGCCTGGAAACAAACGGCGGAAGCTGTGAATCTTGCGCCGTGAGAGCAGGTACCGCGAGAAGACCGAGCACAGCGAGAAACGCGTGTTTAAACGTCATATTCCGAATCCTTTTGATCAAAATACTCTCTCTCAATAGTCGGCGTATTGCTCCAAAAAGTCCAGCGGTTGCCGGTGAGCCTCCGCGATAGCTGATTTGACACGCCGGGTTGATATTCTTACACTGTAGCGGTGTTTGTCGCCGTCGCGGTTGAGTTTGCTGCTGAAGATCACAGGACCGATGTTTACGGTCTTCTCAAGCAGTACGGTTTTTCCCAAGTGGTAAACGACGTTTTCGAGTCTGTCTCTTTCAGACCCGAGTTGCTTCCGCGGTTGAAGCGTGATATTGATAGACGAACGGACTTCTACGACAAAGTGAGGATGTATCAGTATCCGCTCGAAGGGGTTCTTGTGGTGACATCTCTGTCGGACAAGAAATGGCGAAAAACGATCATGCGTTCGTGATACGTCTTGAAAGGAGAATATGATGCTGGCTGAACTCTTGCCCGCTTTTGAAGAGTTGAAAGAGGATTTTGACGAAACCTGGAGGCATCTTTGACGCGGATGCTTTGAAGAGAGATATCGACGAGCTGGAAACGATAACTGTTCAGCGGGACTTCTGGAACGACCGTGAGCGGGCGGAGGATGTACTCACGCGCCTGAAGCGGCTGCGAAACAAGTACGAGCCTTGGGTAGAGTTGCATGAAGACCTTCGTGAGATTGAAGAGCTGTTCCACCTTGTCGAAGAAGAAGGCGATGAAAGCCTCGAAAGCGAGCTTTCGACCCAGCTCGAGGATATCCGCAATCGCCATGACCGTCTCAAGCTGGTAGAGCTTTTGGGCGAAAAATACGATGAAAATGATGCCTTCCTCACGATACACTCCGGGGCCGGCGGCACTGAAGCGTGCGATTGGGTGAGCATGCTCCTTCGTATGTATTCCCGCTGGGCAGAGCGCAGCGAGTACAAAACCGAGATGCTCGACATGGTGGAGGCTGAGGGGGGAATAAAATCGGTCACTCTTCAATTCTCCGGGCAGTATGCTTACGGCTATCTTCACGGAGAGACCGGGATACACCGGCTCGTCCGTATTTCTCCCTTTGATTCCAGCGCCAGGCGGCATACCTCCTTCGCGTCGGTATACGCCTCACCGGTGATTGAAGACGATATCGAGGTCGACATAAGACCGGAAGATATCCGCATCGACACGTATCGGTCACAAGGTGCGGGAGGGCAACACGTAAATAAAACCGACAGCGCGGTACGGATCACCCACCTCGCAACCGGGATAGTGGTGCAGTGTCAGAATGAGCGGAGCCAGTACAAGAACAAGTCAACGGCCATGAAAGTGCTCAAATCAAGGCTGTACGAATATTATCGCGACGAGCGTGATACCGAACGGCAAAAACATGCCGACGAGAAAAAAGGAATTTCCTGGGGGAATCAGATCCGTTCCTACGTGTTTCACCCATATAGTATGGTAAAGGATCACCGGACAAAGCACGAAACCGGCAACGTACAGGCTGTGATGGACGGTGATATCGACGGATTCATAGAAGCATATTTGAAATTCAAGTGGTCGGGATAGTGAAACCGATACGGGTTCTTGTTGTTGACGATCTATCGTTCATGCGTGAGGCAATCACCGGTATTCTGGAAAGCGCAGGCATCGTTGTTGCAGGGGAAGCGCCAAACGGTGCCGAGGGTATCGAGGCGTATCTGAAATTGCGACCCGATGTTGTGCTGATGGACATCACCATGCCCGTGATGGACGGTCTTCGCGCGCTCGCCGGTATCAAAAGAAGAGACCCGCTGGCAAGCGTCGTGATGTGCTCGGCCCTCGGACAACAGCGGTACGTCATCCGGGCGATTCAGCTGGGAGCCCGTGATTTTGTGGTGAAACCCTTCC
>JAFGHN010000131.1 GCA_016930115.1 Spirochaetales bacterium
CGCCAAAACAGTAAGAGCAATCGGTGTTCCCGAGGAACGCTTCAGGGAGGACGGGCTCAGGCTTTTGCGAGCCTGCAGATTTGCATGCCAGCTCGCGTTCTCGATCGACGAACGCACGCTCGATGGAATGATCGCGTGCCGGGCCAACATAGCGCATGTGTCGGCCGAAAGGATACGAGACGAGGTCAACAAGATACTTCTCAGCCCCATCCCTTCTGCTGGATTTCTCACTATGGAAAGGGTGCAACTGCTGGATATGGTGTTGCCCGAGCTCTCAGCCTGCCGGGGTGTCGAGCAATACGGGAACCACCTATTTGATGTGCTCAACCATTCGCTTTTTTCCTGCGACGGAGCTCCGGCAGTACTTGAAATACGCCTGGCAGCGCTTTTTCATGACGTGGGCAAGCCTGCATGCCGCAGGGAACTACCAAACGGCACCGTCGTTTTCCACGAACACGAAAAACTTTCCGCGCAATTAGCAGAGACCGCGCTTCGCAGGCTTAAATATCCAAGAGCAACGGAGACGACGGTAACGCACCTCATAAGCAACCACATGTTCGCATACAGTCCTGAATGGACGGATGCCGCAGTACGAAGATTCGTCCGTCGTGTGGGGAAACCGCATCTTGAGAGCCTATTTGCTCTCCGCATTGCAGACGGTTACGGGATGCGTCGCACGCCCGTCCCGGGGCGCGAGATAGACGACTTGCAGCGCCGTATCAATTCCATCTTACGGAAGGAGGACGCCATCACTGTCAGAGATCTTGCGGTGAACGGCAACGACTTGGCCGGTGCGGGTATTCCAAAGGGCCCGCAGATGGGGTTGGTGCTTGATTTTCTACTTGAGACAGTCCTGGATGATCCCGCCCAGAATGAACGTCACGCTCTCATCGGTCTGGCAATGAATTTTTTCAACAAATATCTCACCGGCAAACAGGACCAGTCTTCCCGGTGAATCAGGTCTTTTCTTGCTCTTTTTTTGTTATGGCACAATAAGCGATTCCCGCCGCCGCTCTTTCTGCCTCTTTCTTGCTCTTTCCTTTGCCCGGACCGTACTGCTTGTCTTCTATCTTCACGCTCACCCAGAAGGTCCTGTCATGATCGGGGCCCGTCTTTTTTTCCAGAAGATAACGAGGATAACTCTTGTATTCCTTCTGCACGTGCTCTTGGAGCAGTGTTTTGTAATCCTTCTTGTGCCTGTCCTCCAACACTTTGTCAATTTCGGGCGCGATGAGACGCCGGACGAGTGAACGGGTAGATTTGAAACCTGAATCAAGAAAGTAAGCGCCGATAATCCCCTCCATGCAATCGGCCAGTATCGCCGTCTTCGACCTCCCGCCTGAAAATTCTTCACCGCGGCCGATAAGTATGAAGTTCTCAACCCTGAGTTTCTTGGCGATGGTTTCGAGGCTGGCTTCACTTACGACAAAAGACTTTATTCGCGCAAGCTCTCCTTCGTTTTTATCCGGGAACTCCCGGTACAGGTACTCGCATACAATCAGCCCCAGAACGCTGTCGCCGAGAAACTCCAATTTTTCATTATTGTCCACATGGCCGGTTTCATTGGCAAAGGACCTATGACAGAAAGCAAGGTTCAGAAATCTTAAATTCTTGAAACGGATGCCGGCATGTTTCTCAAAAAGAAAAAGCTCCTGACGCCTCTCTTCCGAGACAGGCGGCGGGAGCTCTACCTCTGACTTCTGTTGGAACAGCACCCTCTTTTACTTCACCTGTGTCTTGATAAAAGCGAGTGCGTCTCCAACAGTTTCGAATTCGTTCGCCTTCTCATCAGGAATGCTGATGCCAAGCTCTTCCTCGATGGCATATACCAATTCATACGTATCGAGGCTGTCGGCACCGAGATCCTGTCTGAAAGACGACTCCATCGTTATTTTCTCTTCTTCTACTTCAAGTTTTTCCGCAATAATTTTCTTCATTTTTTCAAACAATTCATCCATGCAAAGCTCCTTCCTCACTCTTTGTTTAGGCCATCTCTTCTGGCTCAATGACTTGTCTTCCCTTATAGTATCCGCACTTGGGACACACCCGGTGCGGTAATACCCTATTCCCACAATTATTGCACTCCACAAGCGTTGGCGCCGATAGCTTCATATTTATGGATTTTCTCCCGCGGGCGCGGGCTTTTGATGTTTTATGTTTAGGTACGGCCATGAATTAACCTCATCCAGGCGGAAAATTTGTCAAGGAAACATAAACTATCCGGTCAGGATTGTCAAGCTTGTCCGCTACTCTTTCTTGCCGTTCATCCGCCTGATAAGCAATTCCGCGACAGGCTTTGGTACCATCGTCGTAATATCGCCGCCAAGCATCGCGATCTCTTTTATGGCCGACGAACGCAAAACAAAATACTTGGGATCGGTTGGCATGAAAATCGTGTCTATTTCCGGACTCAGACTTTTGTAGGTCATCGCCAATTCGAACTCATATCCGAAGTCCGCCAGCGCACGGACGCCGCGAATGATTACACGCGCGCCGGTCTCCCGCGCAAAATCCACTATGAGCCTGTCCCAGATGCGGACCTCAACATTTTTGCAGTCCTTCAGAAGGTTTTTCATCAGTTCAAGTCGTTCGTCCCCGGTAAGCAGATATTCCTTACTGCGATTGACTGCAATAACAAGATATACCTTATCAAAAATCGCGGATGCCCGGTGAATAAGATTGAGATGCCCGTTTGTCGGAGGATCAAAAGACCCCGGCAGCATTGCCACCAACATGGCCTTACTATAGACAGATGTGGAAAGATTAATCAATCAATTACTCGAACCGCCGCAGCGGAAAAACCGCTTTGACAATATCGAGCCTTAACAGTAAACTGTGGAAGTCATGAAACAAGGCGGCTCCGCGGTCTTTTCGATGCTGGTATTGATTCTCCTGCTCACTGCGGCGTGCGCAACCGAACAGCAGGCGATCGACTCGGCGCCGGTGACCGAAGCTCAGGACACGCCTGTTTCCGTTCAAGAAGACCTCAACGCGGAACCGGAAGCCGTTGAAGAGAATGCCGCGACACCCGTGGAGCCGGAATCTCCCCCCCAGGAGGTGGAGCAGCCGGCCGACAACGTGGAGCCGGAGTTCCTGGTTTCCGAAGAGGTTTTTACCGAAACTTTTGAAGACATACGCCGGCTCATTGACGAATTGAACGCTATTATCAGGGAAGAAAACTACGAGAAGTGGCTGAGATACCTCACTAATGACTACATCGGTCATTTTTCGAGCCCTGAGGTACTCAAAGAGAACTCAGAGCAACCGCTTCTGAAAAAATACAATGTCGAGCTTCGATCGTTGAGGGATTACTTCAATTACGTGGTGGTACCTTCGCGTTCGAACGCAAGGCTTGACGATCTGGTTTTTGTTGACAATGAACACGTAAAAGCTATTATGATATTTAATGATAAGCGTACCATCCTCTATCAGCTCGAGACAGGTGGAGAAGGATGGAAAATTGGGCTGTGAAGGCTCATACTTACACTGGATGGCGGAGTAGAACCATGAAAAAAAGGGCTTTGTCGGTCTTCCTCATATTCGTCTTTGCGGCGGTGGCGCAATCCGGGTACACTCAGGAACGTGAGCTGACTATCGAAGAGCTCTACCTTCAGAATGCGGAGATACGCATAATAAGGGAGCAGGCAGTCTCACAGGACCGCGACATGAAATTACTTGCCCTTGAAAACATTCAGGGCATGCTTGATGATGGAAAACTGTCAACCGGTGCCCCTGAAGCACATTTCGTACTGGATTATCTATCCGGCGAAGGGCTTTCTCATACCGTTACGGAGAACAGGCGGCTGATCAACTACTATCCGGAAGTGCGAAGACAGGCTGTGAACTTACTCGGCCAGCTTGGAGGCGAGAATTCGCAGCGAACTCTCGTTTCCGTGCTGTATAACGACATTGAACCGATGGTAATGGCGGAAGCCGCCTACGCGCTTGGTCAACTCGGCGACAATGAAGACAACGCAGCGAGTCGGGCAATCGCCAATGTCATTCTTTTCGAAGATTATGCTCTTCCGGATAACAACCTGGCCTTTGCCTCTCTCCTCGCTTTTGAGAAGCTCGCCGCCGCCAACGGTGGATTGAACGATCCGGCCGCATTTGAGGCTATTATCAGGATCGCCCAGGGCAACTATATCCGGAAGGTGCGTTTGAAGGCCGTCCAGGTTCTTGACAGCTTGCGGCAATACTAATGCGGTATTAGACCTATTTAAAAGAGACCCGTTTTACCGACGCCTTACGCCAGGAGATTTCTTTTTTCTCATCTTCGATTTGAATACGTTTTTTAATGGTAAATTTCGCCGGATCCGATGGGTTCTTGAAATGAACAATCCCAAAACTGCCTTTTCCTAGGTAGCAGATCTTATCCTTCGCATCTAATTCCTCAGTCTCCGCAATTTTCTTGATCACACAATCAAAGTGAACCGGTACGTCGCTACTTTCAACTGCTATCGCGGTAAGTACATCACGTACGTTTTGGCCGCAGTAAGGGCACTTGGGCATTTCCTTACCGGGGAACGCATTTTTTGAATGTTTCTTCCTGTTTCTCTTCCAGTTTCCGCCTCTTTTCCCCCCACCGGCCATGCTATTCCTCTTTCCGGTCCATGATTTCCTTGCTCAACGTGTTGGCGATTCGCGCGATCGCCATCTCCAGATATCGCTTGTCGTGAATCTTATCCTTGAGCTCGGCAAGTTTCTTTGGGTCCGTCGGTTTGGCAACTCGTATCATGAGCAGTCCGTCTCCGTGAATGCATTCATCACGTGTTCAGGGTCTTTGCCCGAATCACTCAAATAAAGCAGATCATACCGTATACTATTGTTTGAGAAAACAGGATACTGTAACAGGAATCCCTTTGAAGCCCGCACTATCCGCGACCGTTTTCTACGATCCAAAACCCTCTCTATCTGGCCAAAGTCGAATTTACTCCAGCACTTCACTTCCGCAAACACCGTTGTCTTTTCTTTGACAGCCACTATGTCGATTTCCCCGCCATACGCTCTGAAATTCCTTTTTACAACTTTGTAGCCGCTGCTTTCGAGAAATGCAGCGGCTATATTCTCCCCTCTTTTGCCCTTGTCGACGGTATTCACATTATCTTTTTTGCTGCAATCGCCTTTGGATCTATCGCTCTGGCGATAAAAACATCCGTATCCTTTGCCAGATCGAGTATCGCTCCCTCGTCGTTTTCGTACTTCTTGCCGTTTCTGTCCACCAGCAACCTGACCGCGGGGCGCAGCGGCGCGTTCTCATTCACCTTTATTACCCGGCCGATACTCCCGTTATTCAGCAGCACAAAACTTCCCAGCGGATAGATACCTATGCTCTTGATAAAGACCTTCAGTACCTCAGAGTCGAACCGTCGGGAGTTATCGTTGAGCAACTGTCGCATGGCTGCATAGGCAATCATCGAGTTCCGGTAAGGTTTTTCTTTGACCATGGCCTCAAAGGCGTCGGCAACCGTTATT
Source organism: Spirochaetales bacterium (assembly GCA_016930115.1). Classification (GTDB taxonomy): domain Bacteria; phylum Spirochaetota; class Spirochaetia; order ARS1246; family ARS1246; genus JAFGHN01. The sequence goes on from JAFGHN010000131.1 coordinate 5,476, forward strand.
ATTCGTGCTTCGATAGATATTTTCTTTTCAGAAAGCGTTCGCGGATACCCCTTGCCGTCCCATCTCTCATGGTGTTGGAGCGCGATCATGCCTACCTCTTCCGGATATCCCATCACTTTGCATATAATCTGATAGGAATATAACGGATGAGCCCTCATTTTTTTTGTTTCATCGGGCGTGAGGTTTGCGTTTTTTGAAATGATGTCATCCGGCACTTTCACCATTCCCACGTCATGCAAAAGAGCCGCGGTCGCCAGGGTTTTGAGCCGGAGTTGGTCAAGTTTGAGAGTTGCACCGACGAGAAGCGACAGAATTGCGGTATTTACGGCACTCAAACCAAGCGAAGGCTCCGACTTCTCGTCACGCAACACAAAAGCAAGCATTTCCTCCGGTGACTCCGTGGTGGCTCGCAGCACTCTCTCAACGATACGGTCTGTTTCGCGCTTATCGACCACCCGGTTTATACGGAGTTCGCTGAAGACTCTATCGGTTTGGGCAACGGATGTTCGGTACAACTGCTTCTTTGCCGCACCCCCTCCCTGGTCCATCACTGTTTCTATCTTGTCAGCTGTATCTTTGAGTACCGCTTCCTGGGTAACGACTACACCGTCTGTCAGCACGGCCTCGATATTCCATTTCTCGAGGCGTTTCAGATCCTTGTCCCGTATCTCCACTCTTTCAGGTACAAGGAGATTCGTCTCATCGACGTATACAGGTTTCGTGAACTTCATCCCGGGTTTCAGTATGGTAACTGGTATTCTTTTCATAGCGATTTCCGTACTTTTAAAACGTGCGCGAGTATATGGGCTATTATCTCATACATCTGCTCTGGAATGAAAGAACCCACCTGAAACTCATAAAGCGCTTTTGAGAGCTCCGGTTCGGATACAATCTCAACCCCATTCTCTCTGGCGATCTTCAACAGCCTCGCCGCCAACTCCCTCTTCCCTTTGGCGACGATGAACGGCGCGGGTAATTCTCTCACATACTTGACGGCAACCGCAGTGTTCTCATCAGTCATCAGAGAGATCCTCACGCAAACTTATCCACGCCCGCAAATGGCTCAACCTCCTCGAGAGCAAGACAATCAAACCTGTCTCTGTCAATACTATTATCGTCATTTATGGAACTCAGGTTACGGAGTTTTTTGGGAAGCTCCTCTGAGCGCCGTACAAACTCTTGAAGAAGCGCGGTCTCATTGCACCCCACTGTGATCACGCTCTTATCGTCTATCGGCCAGGGCATTGAAAACGTGAACACAGAGCCTTCCGTCGATGCATCCATGGCAAGCTTCTTTATATCTCCTGTATCGCTCACACGAAGACGCAAAGTACCGGTGACATCCCGCGACGCCTGCTTCAGAGCGTAGGGTATAAGAACCCAGCTTTCACGGTTTCCTTTCAGATGATTGAAAAGATGGAGCGTTTCATCTTTTCCTGCGGGGGTCTCGACCTGCTCTTTCAGCTGTCTCGCCAATGAACAGACATCCACCGGATCATCCTCGTCCTTTCTATTTCGGTTTCGCCTCTGAGAAGACCCATCATCCGGGTCGCAAAACCCCTCGAACAATCCAAGGACGTAATCCACGATTCCGGTATCCGGTGAAATATTCTTCTCTGCGAGCGCCGACAGAACACTTGCGGTTGTGCTGTTTTTCTTCCGGGTCCCTCCGAATACCTCCATCGATCTTTTGAAAACTGGAGTATCAATCGGAAGGCCTGCACGCCTGAACGCCAGAACGAGCATCTCTTTGACCTTGTCCGCGTCGAATACTCCGCGGGGAAACAAGCCGTTCGTTCTCTCCGGTGCCTGCCCCCGTTCCGGCGCAACATGAAGCAGCACCCTGTTCGCCGTAATTTCGGCTTTTGTACGAATCCACTTTCCCGGCTCGAGCCTTACCGTCGATTGAATGGTCATCACTCTGCCGTTGTGGCTCACCCGCCACTTCCCCGCCGACAGCTCCCGTAACACTTCGAGCACCACCGTATCGCCTGATCGTATCGCGGGGCTGATATTCCCCTGCGATTGAATGATGCTAAACGATACCGGAGGCATTTTAGGATTCAGTATCCTCTTTGTGCTTTTTTGTCAGAAGCTCCGCCACCTTCGCCGCTTTGCCCACACGGTTACGGACGTAGTACAGCTTTGCCCTTCTCACGCGGCCCCGCCTCACTACTTCAATTTTCTGCACTCTTGGTGAATGGAGCGGAAAGATCCTTTCAACGCCCACACCGTATGAAATTTTTCTGACGGTGAAACTTGCCGCCATGCCCGAGTTGTTCCTCGATATGCAGAGCCCCTCGAATACCTGCACACGTTCGTTTGCTCCTTCAACAATCTTGAAGTGCACCCGCAACGTATCACCCGGCTTGAAAGCCTGCACGTCTTCTTTGAGTTGCTTGGATTCAACTGACTTCAACGCATCCATCACGCGCTCCTTTTCATGTTATTACGTGCGTTATTCCACCAGATCCGGACGCACGCGCACGGTTTTTTCACGGCCCTGCTCTCTTCTCCACGCCCTGATTCTCTCGTGATGGCCGGAGAGCAGGACTTCCGGCACTCTCATACCTCTGAAAATCTCAGGCCTTGTATAATGGGGATATTCAAGAGATCCATCCGTAAAACTCTCTTCCGTCAACGACTCGTCACTGATCACCCCGCTCAAGAGACGATACACCGTATCGATAATTGCAAGCGACGCCACTTCGCCGGATGACAGCACGTAATCCCCAATCGTTATTTCGTCATCAACATAGAGGTCGATTATCCGCTGATCGATGCCCTCATAGTGACCACAAATAAATACCAGATCCGATTCCCCGGCCAATTCCCCGGCATACCGCTGGTCGAAAATGCGTCCCGATGGGGTCGGAAATATCGTCCTTTTTCTTCCGGCCTCGACGGAATCCAGCGCGCCTGCCAGCGGCTCAGGCTTCATCACCATCCCGGCCCCGCCTCCATAAGGCGCATCATCACAGCTCTTGTGCTTGTCGGCGGCAAAATCCCGGACATTCACTATGTTGTACCTTACCAAGTTCCGTTCGACAGCCCGTTTCATAATCGAGCTCGAAAAATACGGGCGCACCATTTCAGGGAATAGAGTGAGGACCTGAATATTCATGACACTACCAGGAACCTTTTAACTCGATTTCCTTTTCTTTCAAGTTTACTTTGCCAAAAAGCTCACCGGAAAAAGGAAGCATGTAGGTTTCTCCGGCAACGTCACGCACTTCCAGAAACGCTTTTGAATCAGCATCGCAAACAGCTTCAATCCTGCCAAAAACCTCTCCCCGGAAAATCACATTGCAGCCGGTCAAATCGGCGATATAGTACTCCTTTCTCCGCTTCCCCGCCGCCTTTTTCCGGTCCACCCAGACTGTCCAATCCACATACTTTCTAACAGCTTCGGGCGTATCTACTCCTTTCAGCTTGAGCAGTACGGATTTGCCGTTGAGTATCCCGTCTTCGACCAGGAACTCTTTTTTTTCTGATTTCCCCTCCAGTAAGATTGTTTTCAACTTGAGCAGATGTCTGGTTTCGCCCGAGAAACTTTCAACCCTGACATAGCCCTTCAAACCGTGCGGTTGTTTGATCCTCGCAGTGGCCAACATCTTCTTCATTATTGAGCGCCTCTACAGACTTGCGCGTCGACATCGCGCACATACGAAAAACCTCGATATTATTATCATTTGAACATCAGCACTTGAAAAAAGGCGTTTTTCGATGTGCTCTAGTCCAAGATTTCCAGTACCACCCTTTTGCCGGTCCTTGTTGCAGAAGCGCTCAAGATAGTGCGAACGGCTTTTGCAATCCGGCCGTGTTTGCCGATAACCTTACCGATATCGCTTTGTGCAACCCTCAGTTCGAGAATGGTTGATTTCTCGCCTTCTATCATGTTGACATTTACGCCGCTCGGATCGTCTACCAGAGACTTTGCTATATACTCGACGAGATCCTTCTCCATTCATCCCTCCTTGCCGGCTATCAGAAGCCAGGCCGGCCCGCCGCCGACACTTCACGCATCGTCGCCCGGCGAAAGCTCCTCTTTCTGTGCTTTGAGTGCGTTCTTGTTCAGCAGCCGTCTCACCGTATCCGTAGGACGGGCGCCCTTTTGTATCCACTCACGCACCCGGTCTTCCTTGATTCGCAGCTGTTTTCCTTCGACTTCTATGGGATGGTACAGTCCCACTTCTTCTAGCGTTCTTCCGTCTCTTGGATTACGAGAGTCCACAACAACCAGTCGATAGAATGGCCTTTTCTTGGTTCCGTACCTTTTCAGCCTGATTTTTACACCCACACTATTCCTCCTAAGGATTATCCGTTAAGCGCCGAATTGCGACATCAATTTCGCCTGATACTTCTTGTTCTTAGTCGCCTTTTTCATGGTGAGGCGCATTGTTTCAAATTTCTTGAGGAGCCTGTTCACTTCGAAAACGGGGGTTCCGCTTCCTTTCGCTATCCTCCTCCTGCGCGAAGGTCCTATTATGCGATGATTTCTCCGCTCGTCAAGGGTCATCGAGAGAATGATTGCCTCCTCACGCTTCATCCCTTCAGGATCGATATCATCCTCCGACAAAGCGCCCCGGGCACCGGGTATCATTTCGATGAGTGATTGAATACTCCCCATTTTCTTCAGCCGGCTGAACTGCTCGAGATAATCTTCCAGGGTAAAGGTCGCCGATTGGAGCTTTTTCTGCAGTTTCTCCGCTTCGTGTACGTCAATTGTATTCTGAGCTTTTTCAACGAGAGTAACGACATCACCCATACCGAGAATGCGTGACGCAATCCTTTCCGGATAGAACGGCTCAAGATCATCAACCTTTTCTCCGGTGCCGATGTATTTTAAGGGTTTGCCGATGACCGATTTCAAAGAGAGCGCAGCACCGCCGCGGGCATCGGAATCGAACTTGCTTAAGATGACACCCGTTATACCTACAGTTTTGTCAAACTCGCCGGCAACTTCCACGGCCTGCTGCCCGGACATTGCATCGGCCACGAGCAGGCATTCCGATGGCGCACACAGGACCCTGATCTCACGAATCTCCGCCATCATCTTTTCATCGACATGAAGCCTTCCAGCCGTATCTATGATGAGCGTGTTGAACTGGTTTTTCTTTGCGTATGCTATCGCGTTCTTGACCACAGTCTGCGGAGTTGAGTCATCCTCACGATAGACTTCTATGTTTACACTTTCGCCTAATACCCGAAGCTGCTCCACTGCGGCCGGCCTCACAAGATCGGCCGCCACAAGCATCGGCTTCCTGCCTTCTTTCTTCAGAGCAAGTCCGAGCTTTGCAGCCGTCGTCGTTTTGCCTGAACCCTGCAGGCCCATGAGGAGTATTGTAGACAGCGTATCAGGGCCTTTCAGTTGAAGCGTCTGCCGCGAATCTCCGAGCAGGCTGACCATCTTGTCGTGAATAATCTTGATAAACTGCTGTCCGGGAGTAACCGATTTCAGGACCCCTTCCCCGCGAGCCTCCTCGATGGTCTGGTTGACGAATCTTCTGACAACACGCAGATTCACATCGGCTTCGAGAAGCGCGATTTTTATCTCGTTTACCGTGTCTTGTATGTTCTTTTCTGTGATCTGCGCTTTGCCGGAAAGCTGTCTTACAATTCCGGCAAGCTTATCAGAAATACGCTCAAGCAATTCAATAGCCCCTGGGAAAGTGTTGGGTAATTAATACAGATTTACGGCCTCTAAGTCAACGAAGGTCGAGAAAATGCCTGTCGAGATAGCGCACTCGTTTTGCCGCATCGAAGTAATAAAGACTTGCGGGATAAAGATCTACAACTGCAGCGTAGTAATTCCGGGCTTTTTTTTCATTTCTCAGTTCTTCGGTTTCATGCAGTCTGCCAAGCTCGTAATACCTCAAATCGTTGTCCGGCCTACGCGGAAAAATCTTGACAAACCGTTCAAGACACAGCGCGTATTCGCTAAGATAACCGGCTGACTTATACCACCTGGCAATGCCGTCAAGCTCTTCCTGTTGTTCCGGTGTCACGTGAAAAAGTATCTGTGAAAGCAACTCACGTGCTCCAGCCGGGTCTTCGAGCGCCTGAGAAAGATTCGACGGACGCGCTACCGTGACCTGCTTCTCCGCCGGCGCCGACGTTGCTGCATATCGATCCGCTGTCACTCCTCCCTGCTGGTCTTCTTCGAGGATTATCGTCACGCTTTCACGGGTTTGCGTACCCGATCGGCTGTCCTGGATCTGGAACTCCAAGACGTACTCCCCGGGGGATTTTGCATCAAACTCGAAGAGCGTCTCATCCGCTGCTATCGTCCGGGAGCGCAGGAAAATTTCCCCTTCATCACCGCCGGCACTGGTAAAAATCCAACCCCGGCCTGCAAACGCCAGTGCAATTGTGTCTGACGGCGCGAAGGTGAGCCTGCGCCCATCCATGGGTTGTCCTGTCTCTCCGGCAGTGTTATTGAGTATCACGCCATCCGGCGGTTCCTCTGAGGCGGGACGAGCCACCGGCCCTGCGGCGGACGCAGTAACACCCGGCTTCGCGGCATCCAGACCAGTGTGTCCCTCAACTCGAGCCACCGCAGACTCCGCCGCGGCCGCAGGCCGCATCACTGTCTCCGCTTCCGCCGGCGCCGCGGGCCGCAGCACTGTCTTCACTTCCGCCGGCATCACCGGCGGGGCCTCAGGTAAAGCCGGCTCAGGCAGGTTAGCCCGATAAAGGGCGTCTGACGCATCGCTCTGCTTTGGATCAATGAGCGTCACGGCCACCGGAGGGAATTCCGTCTGAGTGCTTGCATCGGAATGTGCGGGGACGGGCTCCGGAGGAACACCAAAGGATTCTGGTTCATGAAAGAGAGCGGGAATCGCAAGCAGCAGCACCGACGGTTTCTCATCAATGACAGCCGCAGGTACAGGGTTGCGCGTCTTCACAACGGGGGTGGTTTCTATCTCGCTTTCATGAATTTCTGAAACGCCGGTCATTGTGGCGCAAGAGCTGAGGAATAAGGCCACCAGCAACCCAATCAGGCTGCCGGTCACGGTATTTCTTTTACAAAGTCTCTGATCACCGCGTCCGTCTGTTCTCTCATCAACTCGATACCGATCTCCGCCGGATCTATCCAGAACAGATCGACCTGATCTTGGTTCCACTGCTTCAGTGGTTCCCGGGAGAAATACCATCTCTCCCCTCCTGTGAGTGTAAACTCTTCGGGTATCACGACATCCGTTATGTAAGGGACTTCGGCCTGCTGACCGTCAGGCTCACCGGTGACGAATGCGGCCTTCTCCCTCTTCGAGAGGCCGGTTGTAACGGTTATGACGACCGCTACAACCGTCACGGCGGCAACCGTCGCGCCGATGATCGTTATCTCCTTTTTCGAGAAAAGCCTCACCGCAAGACCTCCGCCGTTTCTCTCCCTCCAATTCTGACGGATATTGCCTTTGAGACGCCGGATTCCTCCATCGTAACGCCGAGAAGCGTCTCGGCGGCCGCCACGGTTCTCTTGTTATGGGTAATGATGATGAATTGAGAATTGTTGGAAAACTCCTTAAGCAGGCTGGCGAACCTCGTTACGTTTTCTTCGTCGAGCGCCGCGTCTATTTCGTCGAGTACACAAAACGGCGATGGCTTCACCATATACGTGGCAAACAGAAGCGCCACCGCTGTAAGTGATTTTTCACCTCCGGATAGCAAATCAATACTTTCGAGGTTCTTTCCAGGCGGTTGTGCGAGAATGGCGATTCCGGAATCCAGCACTTTCTTGGGCTCGACGAGCGATAATTCCGCCCTCCCTCCCCCGAACAATCGCCTGAAAATCTGATGAAACGCCTTTTTTATTTTTTCATAAGTCTCGATAAAGAGCTGTGAAGACTCCACTTTGATCTGTTCGGTCACGACGCGCAGGTCTTCCCTTGCCTTTTTCAAATCATCGAGTTGACCACTCAAGAACTCGTATCGTTCCCTGACCTCTTCGTATTCCTCAGGCGCCATCAGGTTGACCTGGCCTAGCTCGCGCAGCTTCTCGCGCACATCGGCCAACTTGTTTCTGTACTCGGCCACGGGGGTCGATATTTCGAGCATCCGGTCCTGGTAATCTGTAAGCTCGCGCGAGTGGCGTTCCCGGAAATTCTCGTACAGGTTTCTCATCTCGGTTCGCAGCGATGCCAGGTCAACTTGAAGTCCTTCGATCTCGTTCTGGAGTTTTTCCAGGGCGGCCATGTTCCGATGCTGATGCTGTTCTGAGCTCACAAGCTCTTTGTTCCGGTTCGCGATTCCGGTCTCGAGTCTTGCCAGTTGCGATTCGATGCTCGTTATTTCCTCCGACAAAGACCGTTTTCGCGCGATGAGCTGTTCGATGCTCGCATAAAGATCCGCTTTCCTCCGCTCGGCCGAACTTATGTCTTTCTTGCTTGCTTCGAGCTGGTTTTCAAGGTCCCTCCGCTGGGACTTGAGAAGAGCGACCGATTCTTCGATGCTCTGGGCGCGGGAAGTCATGCGGGCGCGGGCGATCCGCAGGTCCTCCAGCGTTTTACGATACTCCTCTATTCGCTCACCGAGACGCTTGTTCTCCGTCGTCAGGCTTTCGGCTTGCCTTCGGTGCTCAGCCGCCTGTGCCTGTGCTTCTGCTATCGATTTGTCGATTTCGCGTTTCCGGGTAATGATACCCTGAGGCGCAAGAAAATCGTCGATAAACGCAGGCACCGAATCCCGGAACTCGAAAAAGGTTTTCTCGAGGTCTTTCGCCCGTGCCACGCTCTCATCAAGATACGCCACGAAAGAGCTGATGATCCGGTTTTTCTCGTCTTCACTTGTGGTTGCAATATCCAAGGAATCCCGCAAGAGATTGAACCTGCCCTCCAGATGAATCGTGAAAGAACTCAGATGAGCGGCCAGTTTGTCCTCCAACGTTTTTCTTCTCTGATGCGAGTACCCCGTCTCTGTCAGACGCGTGTCAAGCTGCGTAACGATGTCATCGTAAAGCATCACAAGCTCCGATTGCAGCTTATCAAGGCGCGCGCTTATACTCTCCGCCATGTGAAGATGTCCCGTAATCGCCTCAGCGTTGGAGTTCAACCGCAATTGTGCGGATTCTATGTTCGATTCAAATGAGCTGATGTTGTCATCGATCTCGACAATCCTCTTGTTCAGATCCGACAGGTCGGTGTTCTTTTCATCTATCTGCCCGGTCAGCACCCCCACATTTTTTCCAATCGCCTGGGTTCTTTCCCGGCTCCCCTCAATGGCTCGCTTGAGTTCTTCTATCCTCTCTTTCTGTATCTGGGCCTGGCTGTCGCAATTGTTGCTCTCGAGCTCCAGCTTGTAGAGGCGTTTCTGTTTTTCGATCAGGGTCGATTCCATGTTGTTCACCTGATCAAGATTCGCCTCCAAAGCCTTATTAACCCCTGCTATTTTTTCCTTGATTTTTTCGCGTTGGGCGGTTTTTGATTCGAGAAGGTCCTGCTTCTTTTCTTCAGTCTCCAAGAAGCTCTTCAATCGTAACAGATTTATATGCAACTCATTTTCGTATATCTGCTCCCGCAACTCTCTGTAAACGTTTGTTTTTTCTGCCTGCACTTTGAGCGAATCGTGCGAACGTTTCACTTCATCGAGTATACGGGCCACCTGGCGCATATTGTCTTCCGTTCTCTCAAGCTTTCTCTCCGCTTCGGCGCCCCGAATCCGGTACTTTGTTATGCCGGCGGCTTCCTCGAAAATGTACCTTCTGTCTTCAGGCTTGTTTGATAGTATCTGGTCGATTTTTCCCTGCTCCATGATGGAATAGGCAGATTTTCCGACGCCGGTGTCGTAAAACAGTTCCCGGAGATCCTTCAGCTTTGTGGAAACGTTGTTTACGCTGTATTCACTTTCTCCCGATCTGTAAAGTCTTCGCTTGATCGATATCTCAGGCAGATCTATCGGTAGCTGACCGGAGTCGTTGGAAAGCGTGAGAGTCACTTCAGCCACACTGAGCGGTTTTCTGCCTTCAGTGCCGGCGAAAATCACGTCCTCCATCTTCTCTGCCCGCAGCGTACGGGTTGATTGCTCCCCCAGCACCCATTTTATCGCGTCCACGACGTTACTCTTGCCGCATCCGTTGGGGCCAAGGAGAGCGGATATGCCTTCTGTGAAATCTATACGTGATTTGTCCGCAAATGACTTGAAGCCGAACAGTTCTATACTCTTGAGAAACACGCCCACTCCCAGTGTCTTTTCTTACTAAGATATTGAACAACAAGCGTGACGGAAGGTCAAGCACGTGATCTGGTATTGAATAAAGCCCTGTCTCCCACGTAGCATGCCTCCATGGAGATCATTTGCGGGATAGACGAAGCAGGACGCGGGCCCTTGGCCGGGCCCGTTAC
>JAFGHN010000132.1 GCA_016930115.1 Spirochaetales bacterium
ATGAATCTGAGAAACATAGCAATTATCGCCCACGTCGACCACGGCAAGACAAGCCTTGTCGATTCGATGTTCAAACAGAGCGGGATTTTCCGCGTTGGGCAGGAAATAGGCGAGCGGATGATGGACCGGATGGACCTGGAGAGGGAACGCGGGATCACCATCGCAGCCAAGAACTGCGCCGTCCTCTGGAAAGGCGTGAAGATCAATATCATAGACACGCCGGGACACGCGGATTTCGGCGGCGAAGTGGAGCGCGCGCTGTCGATGGCGGATGGAGTGATCCTCCTCGTAGACGCCGCGGAGGGGCCGCTTCCCCAGACGAGATTCGTCCTGAACAAGGCGATAGCGGCGGGTCTCACGCTTGTCATTGTGATCAATAAGATAGACAGGCAGGACGCAAGACCGCTCGAGGTGCTTGACGAAATTCACGATCTTCTCATCGATCTTGACGCCACGGAAAACCAGCTCGATTGTCCGGTCCTCTACGCGGTGGGCCGGGACGGGATCGCGGTGAGAACCCCGGATGAAGAAGGGAAGAACCTGGATGTCCTTATGGACACTATCGTTGATTTCATACCGCCGCCAAAGGTGAATGCGGACGGACATTTTCAGATGCTCGTTTCCGACTTGAGCTATTCCGACTATCTTGGCCGTCTTGCGATTGGAAAGGTGTACGGAGGCAAAGTTCGTGCCAACGAGAAACTCGTGTGCGTCAATGAGCAGGAAGAGGCAATTCCGCTCAAGGTTTCAAGAATCCAGGTGTACGCGGGGCTTTCGGTAACGGATGCAAAGGAGGTCGATGCCGGGGATATCGTTGTCCTTGCGGGAATCGAGCGGGTTCACATCGGCGATACGATTTGCAGCGCCGAATTTCCAAAAGCGCTGAAGCGAATCGCGGTTGACCAGCCCACGGTCTCCATGAAGTTTTGCAGAAACGATTCGCCCTTTTCAGGGACGGAGGGACGTTTCGTCCAGACAACAAAGATATACGAACGACTGCAAAAAGAGACCCTGCAAAATGTATCCATACGCTTAACAACCGCGGATGACGGCGACAGTTACGTCGTCCAGGGCCGCGGCGAGTTTCAGATGGTTATTCTCATAGAAACGATGCGAAGAGAAGGGTATGAGTTCTGCGTGGGAAGACCGCAGGTTATCTACCGTTACGAAAACGGGCAGCGGCTCGAGCCGATCGAGCATCTGTTTATCGATTGCGAAGATACCTATATGGGAACGGTTACCGAGAAACTCTCCAAAAGAAAGGGAAGGATACTCACCCTGGTAAATCATCAAACCGGGAGGATACGCCTCGAGTTCAGCGTTCCTTCGCGTGCCTTGATCGGGTACCGGGACGAGTTTCTTACCGATACAAAAGGCACCGGCATCATGAATTCCTATCTTTCAGGATACGAGCCGTACCGCGGCGATTTTGCAGGAAGACACACCGGCTCATTGGTCGCCGACCGTCTTGGAGAAACCGTCGCTTACGCTCTCTACAATCTGGAACCCAGGGGAAATCTTTTTGTCGTACCGGGCGAACGCGTATATGAAGGCATGATCGTAGGAGAGCACAACCGCGACAACGATCTAAACGTCAATCCGTGCCGGACAAAGAAACTGTCCAATATGAGAGCGGCTGGAAAAGATGAAGCGGTGGCGCTCACTCCGATTCTTCCAATGACTCTCGAGCGGGCGGTTCAGTTCATACGAGAAGATGAGCTGGTTGAAGTGACGCCTCAGTCGATCCGTCTGAGAAAGTCTCGCTTGAAAGCCCAGGACCGGAAGCAGTCTTGGAGCGCATGAATCTCCTGCCGCTGCGCGTCTCTGCGGGCCCCAGGTAGCAAAAAGCCCCGGGTTCGTGCATAGTAGGGCACCTATGCAAACCGGCTCATTTGATCTTCTCACGCCTGATGTGGTCATAAGTGCAATCGAGCAGAGCCACGGCGTTACCTTCGACGGGACGGTGACTCCGTATCCGAGCTACACAAACCGCGTATACGGTCTCCGCACGGACACAAATGAAAGATACGTTGCCAAGTTCTACCGCCCCGGACGCTGGAGTCGTGAGGCTATACTCGACGAGCATGCGTTCATTGCGGACTGTGCAGATATGGATGTCCCCGTGGCTGTTCCGGTTCGCGACCTGGAGGATGACACGTTGTGCGAAGTGGCGGTGTCGGGCCCGGACGGCGAGGAGAGCTACCGTTTCGCCCTCTTCCCCCAGATGGGAGGGCGTAATTTCGACGCCGAATCCGACAAAGACTACTACCGCCTTGGAGCGGTGGTGGGTCGATGTCACGCGGCCGGAAAAAAAAGAAAAGCCGAACATCGAGTGATAATCCATCCGGAGCTGAGCACCCGGTCCTATCTCACCGAGCTCCTCGAGGCCGATCTCATACACCCCGGCTGCAGGGAAGAGTTTGAGTCGATTTGTTCCGGCTTGATCGAAACAATCACGCCGCTGTTTGACGGGACTGCAAGGCATCGGCTCCACGGCGATTGCCATCGGGGGAATATCCTGGACAGGGGTGACGAGGGGTTGCTGATCTTCGATTTTGACGATATGGCAAACGGGCCGCCGGTGCAGGACCTGTGGCTGCTCCTTCCTGATTACGTGCAAAACTCACGCCGGGCGCTCAACAACATCATCGAAGGGTACACCCAATTCTGCGATTTCGA
>JAFGHN010000133.1 GCA_016930115.1 Spirochaetales bacterium
ATCAACCTGTCCAGCTTGAGGGCGCCGCGTTTTGCTTCGTAGTAATCGTGCAGCAGCACGAGGTTCTTTGAAACGGTTGCAACCAGGTTGTCGTACACCTCCGGGGGCACGTCGTCAGGAAAGAGGGCGGCCGCCCTCGATGATTCGTAATTCCTTATCCCGGCCTGGTACTTGTCAAGCTGAACGTTTCCGGCGTAAAGCGCCGCGAGGGTATTCTGATGGTTTTCAAAAACAGCGTAGAACTGGCTGTACACTTTCTCGCGCAGGTTTCTGTCCGGACTGATCATGAAGGCGCTCCAGGTGGACTGTGTGAGCGGACGCGGCCCTTCCCTGGTATCCACTTCACCGAAATCCATGTCAACATCGGTAAGCGCTTCAAAGGCCTTTCTGGCGGTCTGGTTCGCCTCAGCCTGGAGGGCGAGAAGTCTTTCCTCATTTTCCGATAGAACGTGCGGTTTGAATCTGAGTATCTTTCGCACCGGTATCAGGAACGGTTCGAGCTCCCGGCTTTTCAGGAAGCCTGCCATGACATCATCGGGAATCGACTGGATCTCAGGGGTCTGATAGCTCGCCGCGGCCTGGGCTTTTGTTGCGATTGCCATGTACTTCCCGTACCGCTCCTGGTTCTTGCTCGACCCTGCGTCTTCCGAATAGCGAAGCATCGCGTAATACCCGAGTCTTTCATCGAGAAGCTCAAGTTCGTTCATGAAGTCAAGACACTCCCTCAATCTTGCCGCGGATTGTCCGAGCGTGCCCTTGAAAGAACCTATCCTTTCTATGAGCGAGTTGAACTGCTGGAGCCCCTCTTCCCAGGATGCGTCGTCCGGAAACAATTTGTCGAGTTTCCAGGTGTATTCCAGAGGCACGTCTTTCCGTTCGGGTATCGCGCTCGCGTTTTTTCCAGCCATTCATATCTCCTGCGTGTTCGGTCACAAAAAGCTAATACAGCCGTCCCCGGGCGTCAACTCGGCCGGCAGCCGTGCCTGGCGGCGCTCCAACCACACGCCGCGGGTCAGCTCATACCGGCGCTGCCTTCTCCAGCATGCCCGTCAGGGCCCTTGCCGCTTTCCCCCGATGGGATATCTCGTTTTTCTTATCGGGCGCCAGTTGTGCCATCGTCATCTTGAGGCCCGGAAAAAAGAACAGCGGATCATAACCGAAGCCGCCGCTCCCTTGCGGGGACAGGGTTATCTCACCGTCAACGGTCTCCTGGGCGACGAAGAACCTGTTTTCATTGACAAGCAACACCATCGAACAGACGAAGAAAGCCCGGCGGTCCGAAACGTCCTTCATGTTTTCAAGCAGATACGCGTTCCTGTCGCTGTCTGAGAATATTGCGGCGCCGTCTTTGGAACCGTACCGCGCCGAGAAAACGCCGGGCGCCCCATCGAGCGCCGGCACGCAGAGCCCTGAATCATCCGCCAGCACTGCCTCCCCGGTAAGGCGGAACAAATGGCGTGCCTTTCCCATCGCGTTGTCAAGGAACGTGACACCCAGTTCCTCGTATTCGAACTCGATCCCTCTGTCGGCGGGCAGCAGCACGGTATGAGATGGCAGCAGGCGTGCAATTTCATCCTTCTTGTGACGGTTACCGGAGGCAATTACGATGGTCATTTACCCCACTATACAACGGCGGTCTTTGAAATTCCAGAAGCAGGTCGCGCGGCTGGAAACTCCGCATAGAGACTTATCTGCCGGCCGGCCCGCCGGTGAGATGGCCACGGGCACCCGGCCTAGTTGAGCCCGATGTTCTTGAAGGCCTTCATCAAGTAGTAGAGCCCGGAGTCCACCGATCCTTTTGCAGTCTCCAGAACCTCAGCGATATCCTTGTGCGTGGGGAGTACCGGCATCGATCTCAAGTCGCGGTTCGTCTTGTCGATTCTTGCCTTCGCCGCGGTCAATCGCTTCCTGTAATGCTCCAGACGATCCGCATCCGTTTCATCCGACATCAGCGCAGTGAGCTGCAGGATACGTACGTGCAGACTGTTTCTCCTTTCAATCTGCACCCGCTGTCTCTCTCGTTTCTCGTCCAGCCGTTGCCGCAGCTCGGTAGCGCAGCCCAGAATGTAGCCGGGGTCAAAGCCGCAGAGACGTGCGGTATGCTCCATGAGCGAGTCATCGACAAAAGTCACGCTGCGAAGCATCAGGTACAATAAACGCCTTGCCCACGCCGGATCCGAGATTTTCCCCCGGGATTCTATTTTCAGCACCCGGGATACTTCGGCGGAGTACACTTCAGGGGTTTGATCGTCGGGTGAATAGTAAACACCCCCGTCCGGGTT
This sequence comes from Spirochaetales bacterium, assembly GCA_016930115.1. Classification (GTDB taxonomy): domain Bacteria; phylum Spirochaetota; class Spirochaetia; order ARS1246; family ARS1246; genus JAFGHN01. The sequence continues at coordinate 2,283 of JAFGHN010000133.1, forward strand.
TGTGTTTTCCGGCGCTCCGCACTTCTGCCAGAAATCAGATTCGTCCTTGATTGCCCTGTGCTCCGAGTGCTGCATGACGCGCTTCTTTGCAAAAGTCTTCATTTGCCAACGTATGCTCGAGACAAGATACGCTTCAAATGGTTTTCCCTGAAAAGTGAACCTGTCTATCAGCCCCTCGATTTTTGGGTAGAACACGCAGAAGAAGTCCCCGGTATCATCGTCATCCCAATGCAGATGTTTCTTGGGATAGCTGTACACGAATCTGGAGATCTTATCGATGAGTATTCGCCTGCCGGCGGCATTCCCCCTTTTGCTCAAGACTTCCCGCGTCAGTTGTGAATACGGATCTCTTTCCATGGTTCTTCCCCACTATGTGATTCCCTCCCGGCGGTGCCTCTAAGTGCAATATCTATGCCATCAAATAGCGTGGATCAGTGGAGATACATCGAGGTCGTTTACATTTATTTACAAATCGAAACGGCGCTACAGCAGCATCGGCCCGAGATAGTCGATTATTTCCGCCGCTACTTCCGTCACTTGTCCGGGTCTTTCGTAGCCCGATGCGTTACGGTGACCGCCGCCGCCGAAGTGCGTCGCCATCTTGCCCACGTCGACGGCGCCTGTAGACCGCAGGCCTACAGAACACCTTTCGGCGCTTTCCTGGCGCACAAACACAACGATGTCGCACCCGCGCACCATCTGTAGTTGCTGATAGACCGCGTCCGAATCGCGGTGCTGCTTGCCAAATTCCGCAAGTTCCTCTGCGGTCTCCCAGGTGACGAGGAGTCTGCCGCCGTACCGCTGTTCGGTTTTTTCGAGAAGCCTGCCCAGGAGCTTACGTGATTCGTAGGTACGGTTGCCGAACATCCTCAGGAATGTGCCCCTTGGTGAGGCCCCCGCCGCGATGAGCCGCCCGCTCGCGGCGAATACATCCTGTGAGCCGCGCTCGAGATGCCTGAAGAACCCGGTGTCCGTGCAAAGTCCAAACAAAAGGAGCTCCGCCTCCGCTTTTGTCGGTTCTTCGCCGGCGGTCTCGATGAGCTTCAGGATGAGAAGGGTGACCGACGGCGAGCGGGAGTCTATGTAGCGGACCTCGCCGAAGGGCGTACCGGCTGAGTGGTGGTCGATAACAGCGGTAGGCAGCTGCGCGATCTCGGTG
>JAFGHN010000134.1 GCA_016930115.1 Spirochaetales bacterium
CGCGGTTGATTCACGTTGACAACAGGCCTTGAGTACGGCAAAATGACCATGAATGGACGCAAAAACGAAAATACTGATTGTTGATGATGAGCCTTTGAATCTCGATTTTTTCGACGTCATGTTGAGCAATCTCGGATTCACCGTTGATAAAGCCGAGGATGGCGAAGTGGCCCTTGAAAAGGTGCGGGAGTTCCGGCCGGATCTTATACTTCTTGACAACATCATGCCTAAGCTCTCCGGCTGGGAGGTCACCCGAATCCTGAAGAATGACGCCGATTATGCAGATTACCGAACGATTCCGATAATCATGTTTTCTGCAATGGATGATGCGAAGGACAAGGTCGAAGGGTTTGAGTTGGGGGTCGAGGATTACATTATCAAGCCTTTTAATTTTTCCGAGGTGCTGGCGCGCATCCGGGCGGTGCTGCGGCAGAAGACTTTTTCTGAGCACGCTCTTGCCAAAGAGCGGCAGCTGACAAAGATCGAATCGCTGAATCAGAGTCTGATCTATTTTTCCAGACATCTGAAACGGCCCGTCGAGGAGTTGAAGGATTTCGCCCAAAAAGCAGACCCCGCGGATTCTGAAATGGTCCACAGATTGATTTCCATGGTTACAAAGGAAACCGAGAGCGTTCTGGCGGCGTTGAAAGGGCTTGAGGACGAAATCCATGATCTGGAGACGCAGCAGGAACAGGAGGAGAGTGTGGAAGACACTCTCCAGCAACTCGATACCAGATTCCAGCAGCATTTTCAGGATTTGAAAGAAGAAAAAACAGGCGGAGCAAAAAAGTGATTGATGAAAAGACAAAGCAGTTGCTGGATCTCTTTGCCGAAGGCCGTAAGAGATATAAGCTGATGGAGTTTGCAGAAGCGCAGAAATGCTTTGCGCAGGCGCTCAAGGTGAATCCGGATGACGGTCCGTCGAAGGTCTATTATGCTCGATGCAAGCATTACGTCGAAAATCCTCCTCCGGAAGATTGGGACGGCGTGTTTGTTATGACCACAAAGTAGAGCACGGAAGCATACGGCGATAACCGCTTGAAAGCAAAACAGGATACATGATGGCGAGAAATCCAAACGGAAAGGGGCTGGATCTCATAGCAACGACGCTCGGGAAAGAGACCGTCTTTTCAGGTACCATGCGATTCACCTCTTCACTGAAAATCGACGGCCGCTTTGAAGGTGAAATCGAATCTTCAGGGTGTCTTCACGTGGAGGAAGGCGCCTATGTGCGTGCGAATATCCGCGTGGGTTCGGTGGTGATTGGGGGAGTAGTGCACGGCAACATCGTTGCCACCGAGAAACTCGAAATGCTTTCCACGGGAAAAGTATACGGCAACGTCACCACTTCAAGGCTCAAAATTGCGGATGGCGTTGTGTTCGAAGGAAAATGTGAGATGATCAAAGATCCTGAGGAGGTCGACATCTTCTCGTCTTCCGCGGGCAAGATCAAAGGCACGCTTCAGACTGTCTAGAACCGGGGGATCGAATATCAAAAGTCCAAAAGCCGCTCTGCTTCTGATCGGTTCCGAAATAGCGTCAGGTAAAATCCAGGACAGTCATGCCAAAAAGCTTGCTTCTTTGCTTACGGCGAGAGGTATCGAGATGCGGTCCATCTGTATCGTGCCGGATAGTGAAGGAATCGATGCGGAAATCCGTCGTCTGGCGGGAATGGTGGACCTCCTGCTCTTGACCGGAGGGCTTGGGCCCACATCGGATGATATGACGCGAGAGTCCGTGGCAAGAGCAGCAGGCGTCGAGCTTGTTTTCAGCGAAGAACTCTGGGCCGATATCAAGAAGCTTTTCCCCGAGGGAAGCGCGGCCCCGAGCAACCGAAGACAGGCGAACATCCCGGCGGGGTTTGCTCCTATCGCAAACACCTGCGGGACGGCGCCGGGGTTTGTTGGCCGTATCGGGGAATCAACCGTTATGGCGCTTCCGGGACCGCCGGGAGAGCTCGACATGATGGTGCGTTCCTTTCTCAACGGTTATCTTGACAACAATTATCACGCAGCGGCGAGTTTCTTTACGACATGGACGGCTTTTCTTGTCCCCGAGTCAGTCCTGGAAGATACTCTGTCCGGTATATGCGGTCCCGGGGAAAAGTGGAGAACAAGGGCGGAAGGTCACCGTATTGTCTTTGAACTGGAGGGACCGGAGAGCTCTTTCACAACTGTGGAAGAGCTCAAAGAGAAATTCGGAGCGATATTGATTCGGGAGGGTGAGAAAAGCGCAGCCCAACTGCTTGCGGACGCTCTGTTGAAATCAGGGAAGGTACTGGTTTGTGCCGAATCGTGTACGGGCGGGCTCATAGGCAAAATGATTACAGATCTACCAGGCAGTTCGAACGTCTTCTGGGGCAGCCTGGTTACCTATGCAAACGAAGCCAAACGGCGGTTGCTTTCCGTTTCCGCTCTTGATAGATACGGCGCTGTTTCACGCGAGACGGTGGTTGAGATGGCTGAAGGGGCGATAGTGGCCTCCGGCGCGGATATCGCCATCGCGGTATCGGGAATTGCTGGGCCCGATGGAGGATCTGAGGAAAAGCCTGTCGGTACCGTGTGGATAGCCGTAAAAACAAAAGAATCCGCCGCCGACGCAAGGGAGTTCAGATTTCGCGGAGACCGGGAGCGCGTGCGGCTGAGAGCAGCGGTTGCTGCGATGCTTCTCGCTGAATCCCACTTGACAGGAGTTGGTGTTGACAGTGACATATTCTCGACGTATACTTAGATTGTTAGACTCTTTATTTCAGACATTCGTTCAAGAATAGTAAAATCCTGCAGTTTTATTCCGGCGGTTGAAGTTAGTATAATAAGAAGCAAGAACGGTAAGCCGGAGATTCAATACCATTTATACAGTGTTCTTTGGAGAAAACAAAAAAACAATCCCTTGAGAGGGAAAATCACTCGAAACAAGAAAAGGATATGGACAAAAAAACTGAAGAAATGCGCTCGGACCTTGTTGTTCCCGGCGCCGAAACTGGTAACCAGGCAACACAGCCTTCCGATGGAAACGGTAGCAAGACCGTTCGTAGGTCGCGGAAAAAAAGGGTGAGGGTTGAACTTATAAAGGAAGCAGACCCCGACGGAAACAGCCAGCCCGGCCGGGTCTTGACTGATACCGCACCTGTTCAATCCAAACCGGAAGAAGAAAAACCCGTCGATCAGTTTGAGAAAAACGCAGGCCGGCGAAAAAAGCCGGGCGGGAACACGCAAGGGAACGCGAACGGTAGAGGCGATTCAACTGAAGAGAAGGAGAAGTTGAGCATCAACGAGCTGACTCTTCTCGAGCTAGGCGACCTCCGGAATCTTGCGGAGACGATGGGTATCGCCCGTGATACGCTCATGTCACAAAAGAAGCAGGAGATCATTTTCTCCCTGCTGAAGGCACATACGCAGAAGGGCGGAATCATTTACGCCTACGGTTCACTCGAAATACTCCCTGACGGTTACGGCTTCCTGAGATCACCGCAAAACTCCTATTTACCGGGTTCAGACGACATATACATTTCGCCTTCACAGATTCGTCTTTTCAATCTGCGAACCGGGGACACCGTCGCGGGCCAGATACGTCCGCCGAAAGAGGGAGAGCGCTTTTTCGCCATGTTGCGCGTGGAGTCAGTCAACTTCGGCGATCCGGAAATCGCGCAGACACGTATCCCCTTTGATAACCTCACTCCTCTTTATCCCGAACAGATAATCAACATGGAAACGCCGGATGGAGAGATATCGACGAGAATGATCAATCTGTTCTGCCCCATAGGAAAAGGTCAGCGCGGTTTGATTGTGTCTCCGCCGAAAACCGGCAAGACTATTCTTCTTCAAAAGATAGCAAACGCAATTACCTACAATCACCCGGAGATTTTTCTCATCGTTCTTCTCATCGATGAGCGGCCTGAGGAAGTGACTGATATGAGGCGGAATGTCAAAGGAGAGGTGATTGCCTCTACCTTTGATGAGCAGGCCACCAGGCATGTCCAGGTCGCCGAAATGGTGCTTGAGAAGGCAAAACGTCTCGTTGAACACAAAAACGACGTTGTCATTCTTCTTGATTCGATTACGCGTCTTGCCAGGGCCTACAACCAGACCGTGCCTACATCAGGAAAGATCCTCTCCGGCGGGGTTGATTCAAACGCGCTTCACAAACCCAAGAGATTTTTCGGCGCCGCGAGAAATATAGAAAAAGGCGGCAGCCTTACCATTGTTGCCACGGCCCTGATAGACACGGGAAGCAGGATGGATGAAGTCATTTTTGAGGAGTTCAAGGGTACCGGCAATATGGAGATCCAGCTCGACAGAAGGATGTCCGATCGAAGGCTTTTCCCCGCGATAAACATCAAGAAATCACAGACGAGAAAAGAGGAATTGCTCCTGCCTGAAGAGGTGCTTGCAAAGATGTGGATTTTGAGGAAGGTAATCAACCCCATGGACGATATGGAGATTACCGAGCTACTTGTTGACAAGATGCAAAAGACAAAGAATAATGAGGCTTTCCTGCGTTCTATGAATACGTCAGGGCCTTCAGAGTAGTACGGAGGATTAAGGCATGAAAGAAAAAATACATCCGAAATATGAACTGACGAAGATTACTTGCGCCTGCGGGAATATAATCGAGACACGCTCAACGGTCAAAGATCTGCATGTTGAAATTTGCTCAAGCTGTCATCCGTTTTTCACAGGGAAACAGAAACTCGTGGATACCGCGGGAAGAGTCGAACGTTTCAAGAAGAAATACGGCATAAAGCAGTAGCGCGATTCACGTTCGCATCCTGGAAACAAGCGGATAGTAAAGACACCTCGGCATTTTTGAAACAATACGTACCAGAAACTTGTTCATGACACCGGGAACGTAAACCACGCGGTGGGAGTCAAGACGTTTCAGCGATAACTCTGCAACCTTATCGGGTGACATCCAGCCGAGGGGGTAGCGGTTTTCGATATCCTGGCCTTCCTTGCCCATTTTGCCGTGGAAATCGGTTCTGGTCATACCGGGACAGAGAACCTGCATGTGGATACCATGAGTCATGAGCTCGGTGTGGAGAGCCTCCGTAAAAGTGACCAGGAATCTCTTTGTCGCCGAGTAAGTAACGCTTCCCGGCATCGGAAAGAATGCGGCCACGGACGCAACGTTGATGATAGCGCCTTGTTCCGCTGCAATCATCCGGCCAACCACCGATTGAGTCAAACGCACGGCTGCAAACACATGAACCCTCAACATCTGTAGATGCCGATCTACGTCGCCGGCGACAAACCCGGCTTTTCCAAAACCGGCATTATTGATCAGAAGCGATACATCCGGCAGCGCGCGTATTTCTTCAATGAGCCGTTCAAGCTGGCTGTCGTCCGACAACTCGACTATTGATACCTTGACTGTCACACCGTATTTGGCCATGAGCTCGTCGGCAAAGGCGCAGATTTTTTCCTTCCGGCGGCCCGTTATGAGAAGATCGTAGCCTTGTTGCGCTAAAATACGCGCAAAAGCCGCGCCTATTCCGCTTGTGGCGCCGGTGATTACCGCCGTTCTGTTCTTATTCATACCGGGCGGGATCTGCGGCGGGCTGGACTGAGCGGTGGACTTCCGCCGGAGCTTCTCCCGGCCCCGAAAGGAAGGACTTGTGAAAACTGCATATTCACCTATTTATATCTAGATTCTCGTTGCCAAATCCTTTTTTTTTCACTAATATACAAGCAACAACTCTGAAATATTAAGCTGGAACAAGAGAGCGGCTTGTAGTGTATCCTGCGGCATAGACCTCTGTACAGGTTGTCGAGGCGTTCTTGAGTTATCACACAGGATTACATTCCGTTATGAATGAGATCGTCCGGTTCCATAGAGACGAATACGGGCAGGAACCTGAAGTAATAGTCTCAGCGCCGGCCACAATTAATCTGATGGGCGAGCATACCGATTACAGCGACGGAAAGGTATTGGAGTTCGCCGTGGACCGATATCTCACCGTGGGCGTTTCAAGACGCGAGGATCTTGGATTACGTTTCTACTCGGCAAATTTGAATGAGCGGAAGCGCACCACGGTTCCAAATCTCAAGTACAAACGAGAAGACAGGTGGGCGAACTATCCGAAAGGGGTGCTGCACGAGCTGTTACAGCTTGGCTACAACATACCGGGTATGGAACTCACTATTTCAAGCAACATAGAGCCTGGAATCGGGATGGGCTCTTCCGCAGCGTTGGGCGTTGCCACGGCATTCGCTGTATCGCGACTTCTCAAAACCGATCTGTCGGAGTTTCAGATAATTCAATCGGCCTCTATGGCCGAATCCTCTTTTGTGGGTATTGAACAGCCTCTTTCTGACCAACTGGTATGCACGGTTGCACGGAAAAACAGCCTTGTTCTCCTTGATCTTCAAACGCTTGACTATACATACATCCCCTTCGCGTCCAAAGATGTGAAGCTCGTGCTGACAGCTTCAAATGTGCCTGTTGTTTCTCCGTATGAAGAGTTGCAGGAGCGAAGAACGAAGTATGCGGAGTGCATCGCTCTTTTCAAGGATCACAAACTTGGTTCCAGGTTGTCCGAGTTTACCGCGGTGGATCTGCACAACAGCATGGGAATGGTTCCGGAAGAACTGAGAAGGATCTGCCTTCACGTAATTGAGGAAAACGAAAGAGTCTCGGAGGCGGCGGCTTATTTGACACGCGGTGATCTGTTATCTCTCGGGCGCTTGATAAACAGATCGCACGAGAGTCTCCGGGACAACTACGAAGTTTCGTGTCCGGAAATAGATTGGCTGGTCAAGCGTGCCTGGGAAATTGAGGGTGTACTCGGGTCCAGGCTCGTCGGCCCTGGTTTCGGCGGATGCACACTATCGCTGATACGGACTGATGCGCTTGATGACTACAAGACGCACATAAAGGAATACGACCGCATATTCGGTTTTTCGCCCGAAGTAGTGGAGATCGATATAGTGGACGGGGTCCGCGAAGCTCCGGACCTCGTACGGCCGGTTGCAGTATGAGAGTATTGCTGACAAATGATGACGGTGTAGGTGCGGCCGGAATCGAAGCCTTAAGAAAGGAATTGACCAGAGACCACGAGTTGTGTACGGTCGCACCGGACAGAGAGAGGAGCGGTACTTCTCACGCGACCACATTTCGAGACGAAGTGGCATTTCGCGGGCTGGCAGATGATTTGTTCAGCTGCACCGGCACGCCGGCGGATTGCGTCCTCTTCTCGCTGTTGGGGGCGATTGATTTCGCGCCGGACGTGGTCATCTCCGGCATAAACCTGGGCGCTAATCTGGGCACGGACATCATCTTTTCGGGTACGGTCGCCGGCGCGAGACAGGCCGCTCTAATGAAGGTGCCCGGTATTGCCGTCTCCCTGGTTACAGAGAGCAAAGAACCGGATTTTGCTCCCGCCGCCCGATTTATTACCGATACACTGCCTCTGTTGACATCCTTGTGGGATGAGCAGCACTTCATAAACGTCAACATACCCGAGGTGGTGCGCGACGGCTGGGAGATCACAGTGACCCGGCCTTCCCGGCGAATCTACGATTTTAGGCTTGTTGAGCGACCGTCGCGTGGTGAAGTGAGAATTTTCGGACTCAAGGGTGCAGTAAGTTGCGCGAAAGGTGAGGGAAATACCGATTGGGAGGCAATCCGCGGCGGGGTTATATCGATTTCACCGGTAAATCTTTATCCAATCAATCATTCCGGCAACGAATTGCGCTATACTGACAGCGTAGCTACTTCTGAAGCGAGAAAGCGTTCCGCAGGGTTAAAATAACCGGTGCAAAAACGCGGGAGGGATGCAAAGTGAACGCATCGTTCAGAAATGCTGTTCGGTTGTATAACAGCAAACGATACGCCATGGCCCTGGAGGAGTTAAAAGGGCTTTCGAGTGATCCGTCATCAAATCCCGAGCTTTGCTACTACCTCGGGCTTTGTCATACTCAGCTGGGGCAGTACGACGAGGCGCTGCTCTATCTCGAGCAGGTAGTCACCACCGATCTCAATATCCTTCATATCTATCAGAGCCGCATGATTTTGAGCTACATCTATACGAAAACCGGCCGCTTCAAGCTGGCTGAATTCGAGCTCGAGTCATTGCTCAGCGCCGGTTATGAATCGGCGCAGGTGTATGCCGCCTACGGTTACGTTTGCTATCAGTCGGGGAGAACAGACGAAGCGATCAGTCATCTCAACGAGGCGCTCACTCTTGACCCGGACAATGTCAATGCAATGAACTCTTTGGGGTACGTACTTTCGGAAGAAGGTAAACATCTCGAAAGGGCGCTTGTCCTTTGCCGCCGGGCGGTCGAAAAAAAACCTGAAAACCCCGCTTATCTTGATTCCCTTGGCTGGGTCTATTTCAAACTTGGCCGTATTTCCGAAGCACGGGCAACTCTCCGGAAAGCTCTGAGCGGTTCGGGTGGGAATAAAGAGATAGCGGCACATATGAGGGCCGCGTTGAACGCCAGGCCCTGAAGTTTTTTTTCTCACTTTACTCAACAATTGTGTCGAGATAGTAGGTGGAGATGCACAATGAGTATAGATACGGTGCAGATGCAGCAGCAGATTCAGCCACCCAAAACCCCGGAACGGGAAATTCCACTGATAGATCCTGAGGATATCAAGGCGATTCTTTATCTTGGAATACGCGGTGAGATCGCTCTGCCTATCGAAGGTCACGAGGTAGATATTCTCGCTTAAGCCGGTGTATACTCCCCCTGTGAGATTCCGACGCAGCCCGGCAGCCCTGTTTTTCTGTCTGATCTTCAGTTCCTACCCGCTTGTTTCGCAAGAAATCGACATGAACGCCGCAAATGCCGCTGAAGAGTTCCGTTGGGGCGTGAGGGCCTTTCATAACGCACTCTACGGGGAGGCTGTCCGTGCTTTCGAACGGGCTTTGGCCTTCACACCTGACGATTACAGCATTCAGCAATGGCTGGGGGATGCCTACTACAGGTCCGGTTACGAAGAAACCGCTCTCTCGGTCTGGGACGCTATTCTGGGATCAGGCGAGGGTACACCGTTGCTCCGCAATCAGGTAGACACGCTGCGCTCGCGGCGGGGCCTTGGCGACGAACTTGCGGAAGACGTGCGTTACGTAAACGCGTTTTCGTTATCAGGCGAGCAAGATGGGTTTACGCTTTTCTCGAGGCCGGCTTCGGTTTTTCCGCGCGATGACGGTAGTTTTTATCTCACCTCTTTTGCGGGTAATCAGGTATTGCGGTTTTCTGCAAACGGTGCGCTTAAACAGAGGATACTCGGAGGTATACAGGGGCTCGATCATCCTTTCGATGTCCTGGAGATACCTGGTGAGTTTCTCTTTATCAGCGAGTTTCTCGGTAATTCAATTGTGCGTACGAACACGTCGGGGACCGACATCGTGCGCTTTGGAAAAAAGGGAACCGGAGATGGCGAGCTGATCGGTCCGCAATTTCTGGCGGCCGGTGATAGAGGTTACATATTTGTCGCCGAGACCGGGAACCGCCGGATCAGCAAGTTCGACTATGACGGCAACTTCATTCTCTCCTTCGGGAAAAAGTCGGGTGAGTTCAAAGGCTTCAAATCTCCCACGGGCATTTGCGTGCATGCAGACAAGGTCTACGTGGCCGACGCGCTCGACAAGGTGATTCACGTGTTTGATCAAAGCGGCAACTACCTGGACTCAATCGGCGATGGTGAGTTGTCCGGGCCCGAGGGGCTTTCCGCATATTCGGAAGGGAAGCTTCTCGTCGCGGACGGGAAACGAATCCTCACGTATGATATCTATGGCGAAAGGTTTTCCCTTTTGAGTACCCTCGACGGTGAGGGAATGCGGCTCACGAAGGCTGTAACGGACGTAAATGGTGACCTTGTGGTCGCCGATTTCACCGGTAACTCCGTAACGATGCTGACTGATGTTGCCAACATCTATACCGGGCTGTTTGTTCAGGTGCGACGTGTACTATCCGATGACTTCCCGAAAGTGTACCTCGAACTTTCGGTGGAAGACAAATCGGGAAACCCGTATCTCGGGCTGGATGAGGGCAATTTCATCATTTCGGAATCACGCGGCCGGGTTACCGATGATTCGTTTCTCCTGCCCCCGGAGGCGGAGCGTCCGTATATAGCACTTATGGTGGATAGCGCGTCGGGAACGCAGGCGTATCGCGAAACCATCGCCGAAGCGGTGTCCCGGATTTATCGATGGATAACGGAACAAGACGGTCTCATTTCGCTTGTCTCCGGCGGGGAGCAACCGGCGAAAGAAGGCACAATCTCGCTCGGCGAGCAGCGGTTTGTCACAACGGCGGTCGACGCAGGCTCCTATACCGGTTCCAACAGGTTTTCGCTTGCGTTGAGGCTTGCGGCTTCCGAGGTGATTGCATGGCCGGGGCAATCGGCCGTTGTTTTTATTACCGACGGCGAGCTTGGGGATCTCGCCTTTGACGACTACGGCCTCGAGACCTCTGCGGGCTATCTGCGCAACAACGGAGTGGCGTTCTTCTGCGTTTATCTGAAAGCCCCGCTCGAGCGGCCGGATGAGCTGGAGTATCTGTGTGATTCTACAGGCGGTGCGAGTGCGTATCTGTACAGAAAGGAAGGGCTTTCGCCGTTGCTTGATGAGCTCTATGCGCGGAAGACCGGACGCTACTTTTTTTCCTATGAATCGGTGAGAGATCCCCAGTTCGGTGACAGATATCTCTCGGTGGAGGCCGAGGTTTTTCATTTCAAGCGCAGCGGACGCGCCGAGTCGGGGTATTTCGCACCAAAGGAATGAAATCAGAACGACGCATACGGAAGCGACAAAGGTGGGATGCGATCTGCAAAAGGTGCGGGTTGTGTTGTTATCAGAAAGAGTATCGCGGGGGAAGGATGACCATAAATATGAATCGGCCATGCCCCTATCTTGTTGTGGAAACGGGACTCTGCATGGTCTACGAGACTCGGTTCAAAGTGTGTCCTGACTGTAAAAAAGTCACTCTTTTCCGTGCACTATTCTCCTCTTTGTTGCCGGCGGATTGCGCATACGTCCAGCGCTACAGGAAGTTTCGGATGCTCGCTCCTACCGCCCGTGTGATCAGCCGCGGTACCCACGGTTTGAGTATTTCTTGACACCGGACGGTAGTCTTTCCTATTATTAAGATCTCCGTATGTAAAAGTATAGGAAATACCCGGCAGGCAAAAGGTTAGGGAATATATATGCGCGTATACATGGACAATAATGCAACCACTCCTCTTCATCCGGAAGTGGCGAAAACAATGGCGGACTCGCTGCAGTTGTTCGGCAACCCGTCGAGCATGCATTCTTATGGCCGCGAAACCAGTGCATGGGTGGAGGGAGCACGGGAGAAGGTCGCTACCTTTCTGGATGCGGACACCTCTTCTATTATCTTTACCGGCGGCGGATCCGAGTCCAACAACACCGCCCTCAAGCTGGTCACCTGCACGGACGCGACTTGCGTCCACTGTCCCGCGAACCGTAAACAGATCATCACTACCGTCATAGAACATCCGAGCGTTCTGAATACCGTGCAAAAACTCGAATCAAGAGGCGTTCCTGCAAAATACGTCGGGGTAGACCCTCAGGGAAAGATAGACCTCAACGAGCTCGAGGAGGCGGTTTCAGACAAGAGCGCTCTTGTGTCAGTAATGATGGCGAATAACGAAATCGGGACCGTGCAGAATATCCGCAAGATATCCGAAATCGCCCACCGGCACGGCGCGCTCGTTCACACAGACGCCGTCCAAGCGGTTGGCAAGCTGCCGGTGAGCGTTCGTGATCTGGATGTCGATTTCCTCAGTTTCTCCGCCCACAAGCTTTACGGGCCGAAAGGAATAGGGGTCTTGTACGCGAGGAGAGGCGCGCCTTTTTGCACTTTTATCCACGGTGGTCATCAGGAGGCAGGCCGCCGTGCGGGGACGCTCAACACCCTCGGAATTATCGGGCTCGGCAAGGCTGTAGAAATCGCCTCCCGCGAGATGAATGAACGGGAGGAACGGGTCAGGAATTTGAAAAACAAACTTCGCGAGGGAATAGTCGATTCTATACCGGACATTCATGTGAACGGTCATCCCACCGATTCTCTCGCAGGTACGCTCAATGTCTCCTTCAGGGGCGCGGAGGGAGAATCGATCCTGCTGTATCTGGACCTTGAGGGAATAGCAGTCTCCACGGGTTCAGCCTGCGCGTCCGGCTCCCTTGATCCATCGCACGTGCTGCTTGCCACAGGGATAGGGGCAGAGCTTGCCCATGGTTCGATACGCTTCAGCCTCGGCGGCTTCAATACCGAAGCCGAGGTGGATTATGTTTTGGATAAACTGCCGGGTATCATCTCAAAAATAAGGTCGATGTCTTCGATATACGAAAGAACCGGGGAGAGGATATGAGCGAAGATTTCAACTGGATGTACTCTGAAGTGGTCAAAGACCATTTCATCAATCCGCGGAATGTGCTTGGGGACGAGAACGCCTTTGCCGCCGATGGTAAGGGAGTTGTCGGTAACATCAAATGCGGCGACCAGATGCTCATTGTCATCAAGGTGAATGATGGTATCATTTCGGACTGCAAATGGAAGACATACGGCTGTGCGAGTGCTATCGCAAGTACCTCAATCTTATCCCAGGCGGTGATAGGTATGACCCTCGAAGAAGCCTATCATGTGAAGCCGAAGGACATCGCCGATCGTCTGGGGGGATTGCCCGAGCACAAAATCCACTGTTCGGTGCTCGGGGATAAGGCGCTGCGCGCGGCCATCGAAGATTACTACAGAAAGACCGGCCGGGAAGAGCGGATCGAAGAAGAGGAAACCAGGATCATCTGCCAGTGCATGAACGTCACTGATCGCGATATTGAGGAGGCCGTTCGAAACGGCGCGAGAAACTACGCTGACCTGCAAAACATGACAAAGGCCGGAACAGTGTGCGGCCAGTGCAGGAAAGAATCGGAAGAGCTCATCCACCAGTACGTGCACATGTACGTCGAATAGCGGTCTGCTGCTAATTCACAATCTTACGCGTGCATACTACTA